>NZ_AP026802.1:2100000-2311735 GCF_033095985.1 Xylocopilactobacillus apicola | reverse complement strand
ATATCTACCCCTAAATCTATTATGTTTTTTCAATTAACTAATCTAGAATAATTTTAATGTCCCCATATTTAAAGTCAAAGGAACATTCGTGCGATAGTTATCCACAATCGGTTGTGGATATTCCTCAGAAAACCACAATTTACCCAGAAAAGTTATCCACAAGCTCGCAAAAACTGTGAATGTTACAGTTATGTTTCAATTATCCACTGGACTTATTTTTTCTAAAAACCTTGATTTCACAACACTTTTAAAACGAAATTTTCCCAATTATCCACCTGTTGATAAAAGTTATCCTCAATTGTGGAATTGTGGATAACTGTGGAAAACTTCGGGGAAAAACCTGAGTAAAATCAAAATTTATATTTTTTATCCACAAGTTTTCCACATCAAAAAGTTGATTTCTAATTTCGGTTCGGTGGATAACTTTTTTGGCAATTTCAAGTTTAATGATGAAATGTTTTGAAAAATGAAATTTATTTTTAAGAATACTGTAAGTACAAGGCGTATCGCTTGCTTTTGGATGGAATTTGCTCTTTAATTTAAATCTGACAAATTAAATTATGAAAACTGAAATTTTTGAAGTTTTTTATTTGATATAATTTCCAGTAATCTATTTACGTAGGGGGATAACTTTATTTTTAAGAAATTTAAAAAAATTCTACCCTGGCAGTTTTTAATTTTAGTGATTCTATTATTAGTTTTCTTAGGCAAGCAATCTTCAATTTTTCGATCAAAGGCAGAAGATGCAAACACTATAACTAAATTAGCGCAGGTACAAACAAATTTAAATAATCAATTAACTAGTAATTATTCTTTTGCCCCATCTTTAGCTAGCAATTCTCAAGTTACTTCCACTAACGATAATTCTAGGATAAATACTAACACTTTTCAGTTTTATCCTAACGATAACGGTGAAATTTCTGGAGAAATTAAATATACTTATGCCGGGATTACTTCCGACGGCCAAGTACTTGATGTAGTCTTGAAATTTTCGGCTCAAAACGCGACGAAAATAACTATTGCTCCGATCGGTCAAGTTACTCTTAGTGGCAAAATGGCACAATCTCAGCTAAAATTGCAATTTTTCCTTCATGGCACGAAAACTCCGGTGGCTCTTGATGGGCATTTTACGATTGATCAGTTAACGCCCAATGAAGAATTTGGACTAAAACTTAACCAGATTAAACAAATTTATAGTCGTTCGGATTCTTTAGTTCAAACAATTTCGGGTCAAGATTATACTGTTTTTAAAGTTAATGAAGAAAATATTAACAATCAATTTACAGTAATTTATGATCAGCAATCTGAATTAGATTATTCTTTAAATAATGCTGGATCTGAGGACAGCAAAATTAATTTGAGTAGTGCTTCACTGGTTGATATTTCTTTGCCCGAAGCAAAAATGGCAGGAATTGATCAAAGTATAGCGCCATCTTTAGATCATGCAGCTGAAGTCAAGCCTTTATATTTAATACAACAAAATATTGTGAGCAAAGATGCGGGTTATTTGGGTTGGAATCAAATTGATGATGAATTGGATCCGATTTGGGTTGTAAATCCAAAGGATATCGAGATCACTAATGAATTACAACAAGATGTGACAACTCTTTTTCAAGTGATGATTAAGGGACATCATTTAACAATTGATGCAACCTCGAATGCGCTTAAAAGCGCAGATTATTATGGTCACACATATTCATTTCTGATTAAGGGGCGGCCAAATTATGAACTAGCAGCAAAAAGTGAGCAAGATTACGTGAAGCTTGGAGCGGTTAATAGTGCTGAAATTACATTGAAGACTTCAACTGATACGATTTCGCAAACAACCAATTCTGCTACCAATCAAGCAACATTTTCGATTCCTAAAATAACATTAGATCAGACTACTATTTATCAAGGGATGAAAGAGTTTAGTGGTGAAACAAACGAACCACGGGATCTTGATTTGAAGATAACTTATACCGATTATGATGGGAAAATTCATGAACAGGAACCCTTAGATATAACTTATAACGATTCTTTATCGCAGGGGGAATTGGTAAATTTCAGCACTGATCAAAACCAAAAGTGGAAAGCCACAATTCCAACTGATCTAAATGCTCAAGCAGCTCCCGTTAAAGTGACCATCGGGGATCAGAGTGGCTATCGTAAGGACTACATGCTGCGCGACGGAACTTGGTGGGATTATAATTCGACAACAAAAGTGTTGACGATTCACCCGCATGAGTTGAATTTTGATGTTGATAAACAACCTCATGTCGGTACTGATCTGAATGGAACTTTTTGGCCATGGACTTATGGGAGTCGAGCAACTGCCGATAAACCGTATTATGCCGAGAAAATAGTCATTGAGCCAGGGGTTACGGCAAAAGATAATCTTGAAATGCTTTTTTATAGTATGCCGTATGTAAAAAGTATTGAAGGATTAGAAAATCTTGATACAAGCTCCGTTACATCGATGTATTGCATTTTTCATACCTTGGGTACTTACTCAGGTGGACTGGATTTGAACTTAAGCAATCTGAATACTAGTAATGTTACTGACTTCAGAAGTATGTTTTATAACTGTGGAGCGACGACTTTAGATTTAAGTCATCTTGATACCAGTAACGGCACTGATATGAGCAGTATGTTTGGTGCCTCTAAAGCAACTACTTTAGATGTTACACCACTTAACACTAGTAAAGTTACTAAAATGCACAGTATGTTTCGTGATTGTAAGGCAACTACAATTGATTTAAGTAATTTAGACACGAGCCAAGTTACGGATATGTCGTACATGTTTTTTGGAAGTACGAGTTTAACTAGTTTGGATTTAAGCCACTTTAATACTTCCAAAGTTACTGCCATGACCTATATGTTTTCCCAAGTTAATTTATCTGCACTTGATTTGAGTAATTTTGATACGGGTAATGTTACCAATATGAGTGGGATGTTTAGCTCTTGTAAGCAATTAACTTCACTCAATCTCGATAATTTTAATACCAGTAATGTGACTACGATGGTTAGCATGTTTTTGGACTGTGCCAAGTTACAAGATTTCGATTTTCTCACAAACTTAGATACCCATAATGTGACTAGCATGTACTCGATGTTTAACGGTTGCAAATTACTAGACGGGGTTGATTTTAGTACTTTACCAAAGTTTAATACCAGTAAGGTTCTTCTCATGAATTTTATGTTTGCTAACAGTGGGATTAGTTCGAAAACAAAAATTGGGAGTTTTGACACTAGCAGTGTTCAAGGTATGGATTACATGTTTAACAATTGTTTGAAACTAGATACAATTGATGTTGGAAGTTGGAACACGAGCCAAGTCACTAGCGTCTTTTATATGTTTGCAGGGTGTACTGCTTTAACTACGCTCGATGTTAGCGATTGGGTCACAAGCAATATAACGAAAGCTTCGTATATGTTTTATAACTGCAATAAATTAACACATCTGGACGTTAGTAACTGGAATACTGGCAAAATCAACACTATGGAAAGCATGTTTGTATATTGTCGAAGTTTAAATAACTTAGATGTTAGCAAATGGAATACAGGTAGTGTTACTACAATGCAAGGTATGTTTTATGGTTGTACCAATATCAATAACCTTGATGTTGCACTTTGGGACACCGCTAAAGTTACTACTATGATGTCTATGTTTAATAGCTGTACTAGTTTAACAAATTTGAACTCCGATAATTGGAATGTCACTAGTGTTCAAACTATGCAAGATATGTTTAGAAGTTGTACTGCTTTAACAAAAGTAGGTGCCACTGGTTGGGTTCCAATGAAGGTTACGAATATGAACGGAATGTTCTTTGGTTGTACTGCTTTGTCTGAGATAAACTTAAGTAGCTGGGATGTAGGCAATGTTTTGGACATGGGTAATATGTTTAATAATTGCAGCTCGTTAACTAATTTAGATTCTCTACAGAATTGGAATGTTAGTAAAGTTAAAACTTTTGGTGGAATGTTTTCTCGTTGTGGGATAATAACACTTGATTTGAGAAATTGGAATACAATTAGTGTTACATATATTTCGTCGATGTTTTTTAATTGTGCATCATTAACAAATTTAAACGTTTCTACTTGGACTACTTCAAATATTACTGAAATGACTAGTGCATTTCAAAACTGTTACTCTTTAACCAGTTTAGATGTACATAATTGGGACGTCAGCAAAGTAACAGGTTTTCGTGGATTGTTCAGTTACTGCAGTAGTTTAACTGAGCTTGATCTTAGTAACTGGAATTCCATCAGTTCAAAGAGCACATATGGCATGTTTCAAGGATGTTCTTCGTTAACTAACCTAAACATTAGTAATCTTAAGACCTCAAACGTGACTGATATGAGTTACATGTTTAGTGGTTGTAGGTCACTTTCTAATCTTGACGTTAGCGATTTCGATACTTCTAAGGTGATTCAAACTACTTCCATGTTTCAAAATTGTGCTTCGCTTTTAAGTCTTGATCTAAATGGCTGGGATACAAGTAGTTTAGGTAGTATTATTTCTGCAATGACGTATGGTAACATGAAAGATATGTTTAATGGCTGTACTTCGTTAGCTACCCTTGATTTAAGTACTTTCGATACTTCTAAATTAAATGCAGTCCAAGGGAACGGGAACACACCTTTGTCATTGATGATGAACTCTTTTAAAGATACCCCGAATCTTTGGAAGATTGTCCTTGGTCCAAATGCTAAATTTCCAAGTTCGACGTTATATCAAAGCATTGGCATAAAAAATCCAATTTTAGGGACGAAAATATATGATCCATTGAATCCAACAGGTAATTACTATGCAACAGATTCTTTATGGCAAGAAGTGGGAACGGGATCTGATCATGGGCCAAACGGTGCTACAAAAACGGCAGAGGATATTATTAAAGATAGTCAACTTACGCGCACTCAACCGACAACCTACGTCTGGTATCAAGTTGGAAAGCTTGGTTTTACAGTTTCTCCTCAAGTTGATTTGGGAACTCATAAATCACCTGTCAACAATAAAGAATTTCAAAGTGAATTACAAAGTCTTGATATTACCGATAGTCGTAATTTAAGAGATGGTAAGCAGTGGCAAATAAACGTCAGCGCCAGCGATCTAACTAAATCGGATGATCCAACCAAAAAGGTTTCAGGTAATCCACTTTATATTAAAAGTGATGTTGGAGTTTATCAATTATCAGCAACAGCAACTAACGTTTATACAGGGACCAGTGTGGGAGTTGGTTTTCAAGATGAGTGGACTAAAGATTGGAATTTAATGTTTAAAGCACCTGCAAGTTCAATTCCGGCAGAAGGCACCTATCAAGGCCAGATAATTTTCACTTTAGTTGATACAACCCCTTAATATATTTCCTTGGCAAAATTAGCCAAGGTTTTTTATTTCCCAGGAAATATTATTCAAAAAAATCGCGCTTAATTTAATCAGCGCGATTTTTTTGAGTAAGATTAAAAAGTATTTCCCGGGAAATCACCGAAAGCGTTTTCGATACTTAGAGATAACAAAAGATCGGCACGACGATTGTACCGATCTTCATTAGGGGAGAAATTATGAAAAATTCATGTAGTAGTTAGCCAAGAAATAGCTAATCCTTGCTACAGTGTTACAGTGTAGCTTTTATCTATGAAGAATTTTTATCCTATTATCGATAAATCATTTCATTTTCTTTGAAAAATTTATCATAGAACTTTTCTTACAACTAATCGTTGCTACGGTTACCTATTGTATACTATATCTGTCAATAACACAACCTTTTTTAACCGGAAATTTTATATCCGACACCCCAGACAGTTTCAATGATTTTATTCTCCCCGGTCTGAGCTTCAATCTTGTCGCGTAAATGTGAAACGTGAACCATGACTGTTTTAGGGGAGAGGACGGTATCTTCTTTCCAAACTCGTTTAAAAATTTCGTCTGCTGAGAATACTCGATTCAAATTTGTTGCTAAAAGATATAAAATTTCGAATTCCATTGCGGTTAGTGAAATTGATTTTCCTTCGGGAGTTTTCACAGTGTGAGAATCATAATTAATGATTAAAGAGCCAATATCAACGACATCAGGATGATCGTCGGTAATTTGATTTTTGGCCCGCCGAATCAACGATTTAACCCGCGCCATTACTTCAAGGGGGTTAAAAGGCTTAGAGACATAGTCGTCAGCTCCGATGATTAAACCCTTAATCTTATCAGAGTCGGCCGAGCGGGCTGAAACGACTAAGATGGGAATATTGCTGTCTTTTCGAATTTTACGGATCACTTCTGTACCATCGAGCTCCGGTAGCATCATATCGAGGATCATTAAACTCGCTTCCGGGTGGGTCTTTACTTTATCAACTGCTTGGGCCCCGTTTGTGACTGGTATTGTCCGATACCCCTCGCGCTTTGCGTAGATCTCCAGTAATTCAAGAATTTCTGGGTCGTCGTCAACAATGATTAAGGTCTGTTTTTCGTTTTTTTCGCTCATTACAAAGCCTATTTGTTGAAGTTTTTGGCCTTCAACAAAGTTACCCTTTCTAAGTTTTTTTACGCCTTACCCCTGATTTTAGTCAGAGAATACATTTAATATACAAAATTTAGTCAACAAATGAAAGCAATTGCGAGTATAATTAAGATATTTATAATTTTGAGGAAATTCAATGACTGATTTTTATTTTGTAAGACACGGGCAAACCTTCGCTAATGCTGGGGGTTTGCTCCAAGGAACGAGTGACGGAGAAGAAACTTATTTAAATGCTGCAGGCAAGCAGCAGGCGCGAGAATTAAGAGAAAAAATGGATTTGTCTTTTGCTGATCGATTTGTGATTAGCCCACTTCAAAGGACGCAGCAAACAACTGAAATTTTAAATGTTGAACTGCAGCGGCCGGTGGCTGTTGATGAGCGCTTGAAAGAAATTTCTTATGGTGCTTGGGATGGCCAAGAGAAGAAAAAATTGCGTGAGTCAGCGCCTGAAGCCTTTGAAACAGAGTTTGATGAGGTTAGTCCAGATTACGTTAAATTTGCTAATGACGGTGAGCCTTTTGATTCGGTTGTTAAGCGCGTGGGCGAATTCTTAGCTGATACTTCAGAACTTTATCCAGATGACTCGATCGTAGTTGTGACCCATGGCTTTACGATTAAGGCTGCGGCAATCAATGTTTTAAGCTTAAAAGACTACTTGATTTTGCCTGAACCAGATAATTTAAGGGTAACTTTGATTAAAGTTCGAACACGTCATGCTTATTTGAGCTATTATAACCGCTAAAAAGATTGCGTTTGATCCGTAAAAAGTGTAAAATTGTTTATTATTGTGAAATAAATAGGAGGAATATTATGACTACAAAAAGAACTTTTCAGCCAAAGAAAAAGCATCGTGCTCGTGTTCATGGGTTTATGAAACGCATGCATACAAAGAACGGACGTAAAGTATTAGCTCGCCGTCGCGCAAAGGGCCGTAAAGCTTTGGCAGCATAATGAAGCCACTGAATTACAGTGGTTTTTTTAATCAGAAAGCCGATTATTCTAAGTAATGGCACTCAAAAAATCATATCGGATTAAAAAAGAAAACGAATTTCAGCAGGTCTATGCTTCCAAAAATAGCGTTGCCAATCGTTATTTTGTCGTTTATCGAATCGATAAAGAGGGACAAAAACATTTTCGGGTTGGGGTTTCAGTTGGTAAGCGGATCTCAAAGCTTTCGGTTGATCGCAATCGAATTAAAAGATATATCACACAAGTTATTTATGCTCACCGCGAAACGATTGAACCGGCAACCGATTTAATTGTGATTGCGCGAAAGAACGCATTGGAGCTAGATCTAGCTGGAGTTGAAAAGAATTTGTTGCATTGTTTGCATTTGGCGCAAGTGATTAGTCAGCAAGAGGAGAATGATTAAATGTTATACGCGCTTCGTTATTTCGGGGAACGCAAGAAGAAGATTCTGACAGGTCTAAGTCTGATTGGCCTTATGGCTTTTTTGACGGCTTGTTCGAATCAGCCAATTACCAGCTCTAGTACGGGTTTTTGGGATCGCTATATTGTTTATAACTTTTCCCTGTTAATCGTTTGGCTGTCGAAAGTATTTGGCGGTAATTACGGCGTCGGCATTATCATTTTCACCTTCTTGATTAATGTTATTATTGCACCTTTAAGAATTTGGCAGTCGAAGATGATGAATAAGCAGCTTGAGCTGCAGCCGGAAATTGATGCACTAAAGAAGAAATATCCGGGAACTGATACTGCTTCGCGTCAAGCGATCCAAGAAGAAACTCAGAAAATTTATTCGGCTCATAATGTTAATCCGATGGCCGGTTGTTTGCCAGTTTTGGTTCAGTTGCCGTTTATGTTCGCCTTAGCCCAGGCAATTTATCGTTCTCCGAGTCTCCAGCAAGGAACTTTGCTTTGGATGAATTTATCTAAGCCAGATCCATTTTTTGTTCTGCCGCTTTTGGCTGCTATTTTCACCTTTATTTCCAGTTGGCTCTCGTTTTATTCTCAGCCGACAATGAATGGATCAAACAAAGTTATGTTAATTGTGATGCCAGTCTTTATATTCATCTCAGCGATGGGATTGGCGTCGGCAATTTCGGTTTACTGGGTTGCCAGTAATTTGTTTATGGTTTTGCAGACTTTATTGTTCCAAAATCCGTTTAAGATTAGAAAAGCGCGGCAGGAAAAAGAGCTCAAAAAGAAGCGACTTGAGCGTGAGTTAGAGAAAGCCAAGCGGGGACAAGGAAAATATCGTCACGGAAAGAAGAAAAAATAAGGATAATTCGGTTCTAGAGGGGGAAATTGTTTGGAAGCGAAAATTTTTCAGGGGAAAGATATTGATGAAGCGATCAAGACCGCATGCAAAGACTTGGAAGTCGATCGCGACAAATTGCAAGTTGAAGTAATTGATCCAGGCAAGCGCGGATTTCTGGGCTTTGGTAAGAAGCCAGCGCAAGTGAAAGTGACGTTGTTAAAAGATCTTGTTGCCCATTTCACTAACACGACGCTCAATGTGGATCGGGAAATTGAGCTTGATTTCACCGAACGTGATCGAAGCGGCGCGGAAGTTGTTACTCAAATGCTTGAGGATTTGTTTAAGGAGTCGGGGATCGTTGCAACTGTAAGTTATGAAGTTCAAGGTGATCAGCTTGTTTTTGAGATTGAAAGTGAGCAATATAAAGGTTTGATCATCGGCAAAAAAGGCAGAACTATTAACTCGTTGCAGGCGATTGCGCAATCCATTTTCGCTCATCACGGAGAAAATCGTTTTTACGTGATTTTGGATATTGATAACTACCGCGATGTGCGCGGACAGCAAATTACAATTTGGTTAAATCAAGCAGTTGAGATTGTGCGCAGAAGTGGCAAGAGCTATCGTTTCTCGCCAATGGTTGCAGTCGAGCGACGTTTGATGATTAATCGTTTGGAGCCTTTAAATGATATTACTTTTCGGGTTCGCGGTTCTTATCCACGCAAATATATTGAAATTTCAAAGAGATTAGCTGGTTGACAAGTAAAAATTAATCAGTAAGATAAATATTAAGTAGTCAAAGTGCTTATGGACACGACAAGTGTGCGTTGAGCGCTTTTTTTTGAGGAAAAAAATGAATTTTATGAATGATACAATTGCTGCCATTTCAACGCCGCCGGGGCTTGGAGCAATTTCGATCGTTCGCTTATCGGGAGCGGATGCAATTACGGCGGCAAATGCTCATTTTAAAGGAACGGATCTCACGAAAGTGGCCAGCAACACGATTAATTACGGCCACTTCTTAGCTGATGATCAAGAGATTATCGACGAGGTCATGGTTAGCGTGATGCGCGCACCCAAAACTTATACCAAAGAAGACTTGGTCGAGATCAATTGCCATGGAGGACCTTATGTAACTCAAAAAGTTTTGAGTACCGTGTTGGGTTCGGCAGTTCGCTTAGCTGAACCAGGTGAGTTCACGAAGCGCGCTTTCTTAAATGGCCGGATTGATCTCTCAGAAGCCGAAGCGGTGATGGATCTCATTAATTCGAAGACCAATTTGCAAGAGCGCGCTGCGGTGAAGATTGTTGACGGGGCGCTCTCGAAGATGGTCAAGGATTTGCGCGAAGAGATGATTAAAGTCATTGCTAATGCGGAGGTCAATATCGATTATCCGGAGTACGATGAAGAAGAATTAACGAGGGAGAAAATGGCGCTCGTGACCAAATCAGTTCGCCAGAAATTAAGAAGCGTGATTGATTACAGCGAGAGTGGTCAAGTTCTTAAAACGGGCGTCAAAACTGCGATCATTGGCGCGCCAAATGTTGGTAAATCAAGCCTTTTAAATATGCTGTATCGAGGCGAGCGCGCAATTGTTACTGAAATCCCGGGTACCACGCGTGATACTTTAGAAGAAGAAATCACAATCGGGCAGTTGGTCCTTGATCTAGTCGATACCGCAGGAATTCACCAAACTGAAGATCTAATTGAGAAGCTGGGGATCGAAAAGAGCCACGAAATGATTCAGCTGGCAGATTTAGTATTGCTAGTATTTGATGGATCTAGAGAAATGACGCCAGAAGAGCAGGAACTTTTAGAAGCGACGAAGAACAAGAAGCGCATCATCATTGTTAACAAAAGCGATCTGGCACCAGTCCTTGATCTGTCAGTTGATCATATCAACATTTCTGCGCTTAATGGGACTGGATTCAATGAACTTAAAGAGCAGATTGAATCTCTGTTCTTAAGTGGGATCGAAAACTCAAGTAGTGCAACTTTGCTGGCTAATGCGCGCCAGTTAGGCTTATTAAAATCAACAAATGAGTCTTTAACAAGCGTGTTAACTGGGCTCGCAGAGGAGATGCCGCTTGATTTAGTTTTGATCGATTTTAATGAGGCGTGGAAGTCGCTTGGTGAAATAATTGGCGAAAATGCGCCGGATGAATTAGTGAACGAATTATTCAGCAGATTTTGTTTAGGAAAGTAAAATGACAGAAAAAAATAACGATTTTGGGGTGATTGTCGTCGGAGCTGGGCACGCCGGATGCGAAGCAGCACTTGCTAGCGCGCGCCTTGGAGTATCAACGATGCTTTTGACGATTAATCTTGATTTAGTGGCTTTTATGCCCTGCAATCCATCGATTGGTGGCCCCGCCAAAGGAACGGTGGTGCGCGAAATTGACGCTTTGGGCGGTGAGATGGCCAAGACGATCGACCGCACTTATATTCAGATGCGCATGCTTAATGTCGGTAAAGGTCCGGCGGTGCGCGCGCTAAGAGCCCAGGCTGATAAAGAACTTTATCATCAAGTGATGAAAGAAACTTTGGAGAACACGCCAAATCTGTTGTTAAAACAAGGAATGGCTGATTCTTTAATTGTTGAAAACGGAGTTTGCAAGGGAATTGTGACGAGTACGGGCGTGAGTTATCGCTCTGACGCTGTGATTTTAGCATGCGGAACGGCTGCGCGTGGTCAAATTTTCATTGGCGAGCTGGCTTATTCATCTGGTCCAAACAACTCGATTCCTTCGATCAAATTGATGGAAAATCTTGAAGAATTAGGCTTTGAGATGAAGCGATTTAAAACTGGCACGCCGCCAAGAGTTAACGCAAAAACCGTTGATTTCTCAAAGACAATCGAGCAAAAAGGCGACACTGAGGCACATCATTTTAGCTATTCGACACCTGATAGTGCGTATTTAGCCCACCAAATTTCTTGTTGGATGACTTACACCAATCCGATGACGCATCAGATTATTCGCTCAAATCTTGATCGTTCGCCGATTTATTCGGGCTCAATTTCAGGTGTTGGACCGCGTTATTGTCCTTCAATTGAGACTAAAGTGGTGCGTTTTGCTGATAAAGATCAGCACCAACTTTTCATTGAACCAGAAGGGCGAAATAACAATGAATACTATGTGGGGGATTTTTCGACCTCGATGCCAGAAGATGTCCAGTTAAAGATGCTCCACTCGGTTAAAGGACTTGAGCACGCTCAGATGCTTCGGCCTGGCTATGCGATCGAGTACGATGTGATTGATCCGTGGCAGCTCAAGCACACTCTGGAGACCAAACTAATCGAGAATTTATACAGCGCAGGTCAGACTAACGGGACTTCGGGCTATGAAGAAGCTGCGGGGCAAGGTCTGATCGCGGGAATTAATGCCGCTAGGAAAATTCGCCAGGAGCCAGCGTTTACTTTATTGCGCTCGGAGGCGTATATTGGCGTTTTGATTGATGATTTAGTGACAAAAGGCACTAATGAACCGTATCGTTTATTGACTTCAAGAGCTGAGTACCGATTAATTCTACGACATGACAATGCAGATCTAAGATTAACTGATTATGGTTATGAGATTGGTTTAATTGATGAAGAACATTATCAAGAATTTACAAAACATCGCGATCGAATTGAGAAAGAAGTAAATAGATTAAAAAACACGTATATAAATCCAAGTAAAGAATTGAATGAATATTTAGTTAAAAAGGGATTTTCAGAGTTAAATGATCGGATTTCGGCATTTGCATTATTAAAGCGTCAGCACACAACTTATAAGGCTGTTAGTAAATTTATTGAACCTGCAGCTGATATTAGCAAGCAAGAGATCGAACAAATTGAAATTCAAGCTAAATATGACGGTTACATTAAGAAGGAAGACGTGATGATTGATCGGATGAAACGCATGGAACAAAAGAAGATTCCAACTCAGCTCAATTATGATGATTTGCAGGGATTAGCAACGGAAGCACGTCAGAAACTGAAGAAGATTCGACCAACAACGTTAGCGCAAGCTCAGCGAATTAGTGGCGTTAATCCAGCAGATCTCGCAATTTTATCAGTATATGTCGCCAAAGGGAGGTAACTTGTGGAACGCGATGTTGTTTGTTTAGTTGATGGTAATAAGCATTTGTATGATCGAGGAGCTTATTTATGGACCTTAAGACCTTCGATCGTGAATCGGATTCGCAGGGATTATCCAAAAGCTCGCAACCAGGACTTTATTTGTTTTGAGCATTTGTTGCCTTATCAAGTTGAGATGATTCAATCGATGATGAGATCTGATGAGAAACAAATTGATAAGTTAAACCGCAAACTTACTCGAACGATGGAAGATCAAGAGTATCGAGTTACTGATGTTAATGAGACCCTTAAAGAAACCCAAACATTTGGTCAGAAGATCGCTGATCGGGTAGCAGAGATTGCGGGGAGTTGGGGCTTCATTATCTTCTACATTATTGTACTAGTAGGGTGGATTGTGATTAATGGACTCCATGTGTTTGGGATCACTTTCGATCCTTATCCATTTATCTTGTTAAATCTATTTTTGAGCTGTATTGCTGCTTTGCAAGCACCAGTAATTATGATGAGTCAAAACCGGGCAGCTTATCGTGATCGAATGAGTTCAGAGAATGATTATCACATTAACTTAAAGACGGAAGAGGAGCTAAGAATTCTTCATGCTAAGATGGATCATTTGATGCAACATCAGTTTGACCATAACCTTGAAATTCAAGCGATGATTTTTGAGATTTTGTCAGAGATAAGAATCACTCAGAAGAAGTAGTGCGTGGCACTGCTTTTTTTGTAAAGAAAAAAGATGTTTCACGTGAAACATCTTAGAGAGTTGATTTAATAAAACTGGTAACTTGTTTATGGTACTCACGCGGATCAACCCAGAAAGCCATTGCATGACCAGCATTTGGAACAATCCAGATTTTCTTCGGAGTGGTTATTGCGTTATAATTTTGATACGCCATATATGTTGGAACGTAATCATCATCAGCTCCATGAATAACGAAGATTGGCACCTTTGCTTTCTTAAGCTGCTTAACACTACTAACAGCATCAAAGGAAAAGCCAGTTCGAACTTTGTTGATTTTACTCATCAATCGACGGACAGGTTCAACTGGAAGCTTAGTAACTTTTCGAGCTAGATAGACTAACTCTTCATTTAATGATGAATAACCGCAGTCGTCGATGATTCCCTTAACTTGCGGAGGTAAGTCTTCGCCAGCTAACATTAAAGCAGTTGCGCCTCCCATCGAAACCCCATGAACAAATACTTTGCTTTCAGGTCCAACTCGCTTAATCATCATGTTAAGCCAGGCAAGAGCGTCGTAGTGGTCAAGCCAACCAAAGCTAATGTAGGGATCGCTGGTATCGCCATGCCCGCGGCTGTCAGGCAACAGGACGTTAAATCCCATAAAGTGATACATCTGAGCTAGATTAGCCATCGTCACGCCATTTCCTTTATAACCATGAGAGATAAGGACCGAGAACTTGCTATGATGTTTTGCTGGAACCCAGACCGCATTCAGTTCTTCTTTCTTGTCTTTGGAAACAAGACGCCAGTGTTCAGCATGTTTCTGCTCGTTCAGCCAGTCAATATAGTAGTAATAGTCGTTTGCGTAACCAATAATGTCCTTGCCAGGCTCAGGAACAATGTCGCTGCGGTTAAAGGCATAGGAGTATAATAGACGAGATGCAGAATATAGAGCGCCGCCCACAGCAATCGGGGCTGCGATTAATAGATCTTTAGTAATTTTCTTCATAGGTCTCCTTAAATTTAAAAATGTTTCACGTGAAACCAAAAGGTAGGAATTAATGGTAGAATCAGGAAATTTATTTACAAATAAACAGCCGGAAGAGCCTTTAGCAGCTCGCATGCGGCCACGAAACTTTAATGAGTTTGTCGGACAGGGCAACATTGTTGCTCCCGGAGCGTTCGTCCGTAATCTAATTGAGAAAGATCAGCTCTCTTCTTTAATCTTCTTTGGCCCAGCTGGCACCGGGAAGACCACCTTAGCTTCAATCATTGCTGGAATGACGAAAGCAAGATTCGTCAGCATCTCAGCAGTTGCTAGTGGATTAAAGGAACTTAAGGAAATTGAAACCGAAGCCCAGAAACTTAAATCAACAGGTCAGAAGACCATTCTCTTTATCGACGAAATTCATCGTTTTAATAAGGCTCAGCAGGACGCACTTTTGCCAATCGTAGAAGATGGAACTGTGATCTTGATTGGTGCAACAACTGAGAACCCTTCGTTTGAAATTAACAGCGCCTTGCTTTCTCGCAGTAAAGTGATCGTATTCCAGTTGCTTAACGATCAAGAAGTTAAAGAAATTCTGACGCAAGCAATGACCAGTTCCCGAGGTTACGGTGACCAAAATTTTAAACTAACTGACGAGCAATTGCAAGAACTAGCAGGTGCTGCCAACGGTGATGCCAGAACTGCGTTAAATCTTCTAGAGATGCTTTACACGAATGCCAACCACGAAGGAAATGAAGTGATCGTAACTCCAGAAGTCTTCAATCAAATTTTAAGTGGACGGCAATTGCGCTATGACAAGAATGGCGAAGAGTTCTACAATCTAATTTCGGCCCTTCATAAATCAATGCGTAATAGCGATGATGATGCCGCTCTTTATTGGCTTGCACGCCTCTTAGAAGGAGGAGCTGATCCGCTTTACGTGGCCAGAAGAGTAGTCCGCTTTGCCTCAGAGGATGTCGGTCTTGCTGATAGCAATGCGCTTAATGTGGCAATCAATGCTTTTGAGGCTTGCAAGTTTATTGGAATGCCAGAATGCTCAGTCCATTTATCGCACGCAGTAGTTTACTGTGCATTGAGTCCGAAATCGAATGCCTTGGAGAATGCTTATAACGAGGCGAAGAGCGACGTCAAAGATCACTTCAATGATCCAGTGCCCCTGGCAATTCGCAATGCGCCAACTAAACTAATGAAAGAACTTAATTATGGAGCAGGGTACAAATACGCTCATAATTATGAAGACAAGATCACTGATCTCGATACGTGGCCTGAAACTTTACCGCGGAAAACTTATTTCCGTCCTGGAGATTCAGCAGGGGAGAAAAGGTTTAAAGAAAGAAAAGATTGGATTCGTGCTTGGCATGAGAAACATGATCCACGTGAAACCAAATAAAAAATGCACCGTCAACTGGTGCATTTTTTGCTACTTAATCTCAATGCGTTTTGCATCTCGTTCTGCTGGTTTACGTTTTGGTAAGGTGATATGCAGAACCCCGTCAACGTATTCAGCGGTAATTTCTTCTGGATTAATATCAGGGAAAGTGTAGATTCTTTGGAAGGATCCATACTTGCGCTCGGAGTGAATCACATGTCCTTCTTTATCTTTCTCTTCATTAGTGTGTTCATTGTGGTAGCTAACCTTTAATTCATCATTATGATAATCAAGATGGATCTGTTTCTTATCGACCCCTGGGATATCAACGGCAACAGTGTAGTTATCCTTGGTTTCTTTAACATCAGTCAACATATTATTTACGCTCTTAAAGCCGCGATTAAAGAAGCGATCCCAGTCATCAACGAAGAGTGGATCAAACCAATCATTATTACGAGTTACTAAATCATTTGCCATAATTTCAAAACCCCTTTCTTTTATTTACGAGTCCATTATAGATCTTTTAGCACTCGTGTCAAGAGAGTGCTAAGAAAAAATTATAAAGTTTTTCTTAAGATGGTTGACGGAGAAATTAGCGGCCAGGAATCCCTTTAAATAGTCCATGATTTCGCTTTCTCCGCTGAATTCGGGTTTAACGGTGCCCGCAATCTCAGCAGTCGACTCGCTAAATTTGATAGTCAGGACGCCCTGGAAACTGTTACTTGCACGCTCAACGATTGCGTAGGACAACTGCGCCCCTCGCATTGTCTGCTGCATCTTTAAATGAACCTCTTCGGCACTATAACCAAAGGCCAATAGAACATTTAAAGGTACTGTCGTCAGCCAGTCAAGTTTAAAGTTCGCAGTTAAGAGTGGGTGAAACTTCTCGAAATTTGTCATTAAGTAGAACCTCCTGCGTTAATTCTACCATTAAGGGACTTGCCAATTAGCGGTTCTTTGGCTTATGATGCTGTTATGGAAAAAGAAGAGATGAAAAATTTATACGAAGAACTAGTGGCAAACCGCGAAGCCTATGAGGATAACTTAAAGAAGTATCCAGTTGAAGCGGTTGAACGCATGGTTGATGAACTTGGCGTCTTTGATCGACCAATGGCAAAGGTGCTTGAAATGAGCCAAGATGAGTACGCCGAAAATCTTAGCGACGGAAAATTCTCATTTGATTTCTCGGGTCACCAGGTCAGCGAGTTGTTAGATCGCCTGATTATTAGTCATACTGATGGGTCGGTGCGCGAGGGCAACGTGAGCCTTGCTTATCGCCACGAAGATCCTTATGAGAGTGGTCAATATAACGTCAAGACTGATCTTAATATCGTGCAGTACGGACTTGCGGTCCTCTCAGCTTTAGCAGGAGTGATTCCCGCAGAGGATCTCGCTAAGATCACTTCCCCCGATGCAGCAGTTAGTATCTGGCTAGCGACTGAAGCGATCAAGGAAACCGGTCGTGGTTAAGCCTTATTTAAAATCGGTTGATTTGCGAAAAGACCTCCGCTCGGAGGTCTTATTTTCTGGGGTGAGCCTCGAAATTAGCGTGAAGAGTTGGATCTTAATTACTGGCAGTTCAGCAAGCGGGAAGACGACACTTCTGCGCTTACTATTCGGTGAGGGAAAGCCGAACTTTGGTTACGTCGAGAAACGCAAAAATCTGCGCCGCTTGAAGATTGAACATGAGCTGATTTGTCATAAGAAGACGATTCGCCAAAGCCTCACCACACTGGGGCACAAATTTGGCTTGCGCGGGGAAGCCCGCTCTAAGCGCATCGAAGAACTTGCAGTTAAATTTAACTTTAAGTCCTTCCTTGACCAGAACGTCGCGACGCTCTCCGATAGCATTAAACAACTAGCAAGCCTCGCCCAAGCATTTCTGGTGCCCCTTGATCTGATTGCCTTTGACGAGCCGTTAGTTTATCTCACCCAAGATGAGGTCAAATCATTTCGCTCAGAGCTTAATCGATTCCACGAGCTTGGGGTGGCGATTGTCGTTGTAGCGGCTGATGCCCATCTTTTTGAGCCGGATGCGACGAAGGTGTACGAACTTAGCCATGCCAATTTAAAGCTCATTTATGACCAAGATTTCGTCGATTTGATGCGACCACATTTAATCTTCAAGCGGGAACCTTTCGCCGAGAAATTGCCCGATTATTTGCTGGCAAATTCCTGGGTTCTAAAAGACGACCAGCTGACCTTGGATTTGATCGCCAAACCAGATGAGGTCAACGAAATCGTCTTGGAGCTAATTAAGCGCGGCTACTCATTAAAGTATCTGCGTGAAGAAATCATATAGAAAGGATCAAGATGGATAAAACAGTTACTAAACTGCGCCGGGGGCAGCATTACACCTCGGTTGAAAGCTTCTTCTCAATTATCTCAACTTCCAAAATCCGCCTGACCCGTTCAGAGTTCTTAAACGATCCGACCGATACCCGGATCTCTAATATCTTTATCTCGAAATTCACGAAAATTCACCGCCACGATATTGCCAAAACGGTTAGACAGATCGGGGGCAGTCAATCTCAGGCGCTAGAAGAAATCTATCAGAAGGCGCCAATTGAGAAATACCTGCGCTTCATTCTAAATCACGTCAATATGTACGTAATGGCATTGACTCGTGATAGCGATTCGATCCCAATGTGGAATTATTACGGGCGGGGCGGAATGGAGCTGTCGCTTGATATCCCAGGACTAGTGGCAGATTTGTCATCGTCGCTTGATGCGAAGAATAAAGCTTACATTGGATTGACTGACGTGACTTACGTCAATGAACAAATGGATCTTTCTAACATGGAGTTGCCGCAGCGCCTGGGCAATTTCTTCTTGCGGACGGCGAAGCACCCCGACATCTTCAGCCGCCACGAATCGTTTCTTAAGAATAATCACTTCGACACGTCGGTCTTTGATCTAACAAACGTCGGGCAGTACACGACTTACTTCATCACGAGCTATATCTATAGCTTAAGATTCCTGCTGGTCAGCGCCCAGACGATCAAACCGGAGATGACGCCAGAGGAAATCTTCCGCACCGTTTACAATAACGACCTTTACATTAAGGAGAAATACGCCTGGAAGTCAGACGTGCTGCTGTTTTTCTTGATGCTCTCGGCGGCACTAAAGAATGACTCGTACCAGTTCGAGCGGGAGATCAGAATCGTCTATTTCAATCCGAGTCTGAACCCGGAGCATTTCATCCCTAGTAAGTACGACGTCAAGATGCTCCAGGGTCAGCAGTACATCCGCCCGTACATCGAGCTGCCAATTCCCAAAATTGCGCAAAATATCCACCAGATTACCTTGTCGCCGCAAACGGAAAACCTGCCGATTGACCACCAGGCTTACTTGGAAGTAATCAAGGACTTCTTACGACAGAACGACTTTGAGAAGATTCAGGTCAACTTCTCGAAAAGGAAAATCCGATGGTAAGAAAGAAATTTAGCTTCTTATTATTTATCTGGGTAGCATTATCTCTTAGCGCCTGTACAGCGCAAAAACCCGTCACGACTACACTCCAAGATCCAGCAACCTATGAGAAACTGCAGAAGCTTGATTACGAGGGCGAGCAGGTGATCGCAGTTAATGATAATCAGCCCGGATTTACGGAAGATGAGCTGAAGCAGACCGAGCCGTGGGAGAAATACAGCGACCTTGATCAATTGAATCGGGCAGTCGATGCCCAGGCGCTCTTGAATCAGTCGTTGATGCCAACAGCTAAGCGAGAACCTCTGGTCTGGAATCCGACCGGCTGGCACAACAAGAAGATGCCAAACGGCACGTATCTTTACAACCGCAGTCACTTAATTGGCTATCAATTTACCGGGCAGAATAATAATCCAAAGAACTTGATGACCGGCACGGTGAGTTTAAATAATCCGCAGATGTTGGTGATTGAAGATACGATTGCGGCGTATCTCAAAGAGAGCCCGAAGAATTACGTACGCTATGAAGTGCGACCGGTCTATCGGGGCAATGAACTAGTTGCTCGTGGTGTTTGGATGCGGGGACAATCGCTTAATGATCAGCGCATCGTCTTTAATAAATACATCTTCAATGTCCAAAGTGGCATGGAGATCGATTATGCGACGGGCTATAGTAAAGTAGCTGGAGCACCAAGCACTAGCAGCAGTGAAGCTACGGAGAGAATTTGGGGCAATAAGCGCTCCAAAGTTTATCACGTGCCCGGCCAACAAACTTATAATCAACAAAATAGTAACCCTGCCAATCGAATTTGGTTTGACTCGGAAGAGCAAGCACAGCAGGCAGGATACCGCAAAGCAAAGAATTAAAACCCTAATTTTCAAGATTAGGGTTTTTATTTTGTAAGAAATTGAACACATCGCCAGAGTTTTGGTGTATTATTTTAAACGTATAACCTATAAATAAAGGAGTTTATTTTTTATGTCGAAATTAGTTTTGCTCCGCCATGGTCAGAGTCAATGGAATTTAGAGAATCTATTTACTGGCTGGTGGGACGTTGATTTATCCGAAAAGGGAATTGAAGAAGCCAAGAATGCTGGCAAGTTGCTTAAACAAGCAGGAATTCAATTTGATCAAGCTTATACCTCAGTTTTAACTCGGGCAATCCGGACTTTGCACTTCGCACTTGAAGGAAGCGAACAAGTTTGGGTGCCTGAAACAAAATCTTGGCGCTTAAACGAACGCCATTATGGCGATTTGCAGGGCCAAAACAAGCAGGAAGCTGCTGAGAAATGGGGCGACGAACAAGTACATATCTGGCGTCGTTCATATGATGTTTTGCCGCCATTACAACCAACTGATGCGAAATATTCAATCGCTCATGATCGTCGTTATGCCGATCTTGATCCAAAACAAGTTCCACAGGGCGAGAACTTGAAGATTTGTTTGGAGCGGGTAATGCCATTCTGGGAAGATCATATTGCACCTGATCTCTTAAAAGGCAAGAACGTGATTATTGCAGCTCACGGCAACTCACTTCGGGCTTTGACGAAATACTTAGAAAACATTTCAGATGAAGATATCTTGGATCTTGAAATTGCTACGGGTCAACCAATTGTCTATGACTTAGATCAAGACTTGAAAGTTACTCACAAGGAATTGCTGAAATAATTTGCCCAGAAAGGAATTTAATTGGCAGATAATATCATGGATGAGCTTGCTTGGCGGGGAGCCGTCAACCAAGCCACCGACGAAGCAGAACTAAAAAAAATAACGACGGAACGCAAGATCTCCCTTTATGAAGGTGTTGATCCGACCGGTCCGTCACTCCATATTGGACATTTAGTTTCTTTAATGATTTTAAAACGTTTCCAACAATTTGGGCATCAACCTTACATCGTTATCGGTGGTGGAACCGGCTCAATCGGTGATCCATCTGGGCGAAGTGCTGAACGGGTGCTCCAAAGCATGGAGACGATCGAAGCAAACGCTGAGTCTTTGAAGCATCAATTGGAACGCTTCTTTGGCAAGGACGGCTTCGTCTTTGTCAACAATTATGATTGGCTCAGTAAGATTGATCTCTTGGAATTCTTACGTGACTATGCCAAGCAATTCAGCATCAATACGATGATTGCTAAGGATTCAGTGCAGAATCGCCTCGCAAACGGCATCTCTTTCACTGAATTTAGCTATCCGATCTTACAAGCAATTGATTTTCTGAATTTACGGCGTGATCATCACGTTGAGCTTCAGATCGGCGGCGGCGACCAGTGGGGTAATCTCACGGCGGGAGTGGATTTCATTCACCGTCAGATGGGTTCAAGCACCACGGCATTTGCGCTGACTTGTCCGTTAATTGTGCGAGCTGATGGAACGAAATTCGGCAAAACTGCCGATGGGCAGAGCGTCTGGGTCGATCCAGAGAAGACGAGTCCGTATGAGTTCTACCAGTTCTGGTATAACCAGCCGGATGAAGTTGTGGTTAACTACTTGAAATTCTTCACTTTCCTCGATCAAGATGAGATTAAGTACTTAGAACAACAAGTAATAGATCAGCCAGAGAAACGCTCAGCACAGAAAGCTTTAGCCGAGGCAGTTACCACTTTCGTTCACGGCGAAGATTCTACGAAGCAAGCTGAGCGCATCAGTGTTGCGCTCTTCTCCGGCGAATACGGAGATCTCTCAGCTGACGAGATCAAGCAAGCATTGGCTGAGATGCCGCACGTCGAAGTCGCTAACGAGAAAGCAAAAATTGTTGAGTGGCTTGTTGATCTAACGAAGATCGAACCAAGCCGGCGGCAAGCACGGGAAGATCTGAAGAACGGTGCGATTGCAATTAACGGCGAGAAGGTGACCGACGAAGAATTCGTCATCGATCCTGCTGCCAAATACGAAGGTAAATACGTCGTCGTGAAGATCGGTAAGAAGCGCTATTATCTAGCGCATGTGAAATAGAGAAACAAGATTGTAATCTAAGCTTAACAAAAGGCAGAAAGGCTGAGGGGCAAGGGAATTAAAGGTTATCCCTGTTATCTTGCAATTTAGCGCAAATAGATTTGAAGTGAGTATTACAAGGCTCATCTTTGCAATGAATGCCTTTCTGGCTTATAATACATACGTTAGTACACTGAGATTCAGTATACATTTAATTAAATATATTTGAGTCGTTCAGTTTATTAAGGAAATATTTCCTGATAAATATTTAGGAGGAAGAAATTTTGAAGAAATCTTCAAGAATTACAAATACTATTAAGTATTTTGGGATCAGTTCCGCAACACTGCTCGCTGCAGCTCCAGTCGTTGCGCCAACTGTGACAAACGTGCTTGGTTGGTACGGGGCAAACTCTGTATTCTCAACTACAAGCAATGATGTGAAGGCCGGAGTTGAAGAACTCGGTGCTTTCGATCGGACGGGATATTCCGATTATGACAAATTATTCCAAAATGGTGTAAAGATGAGCTTGTCGGGAGATCGCTTTGCTGAACTCCCTGCAATGCAGACGATTACTAGTGATGTAACGTTAGATGACACAGTAACCCCAAAGACGGGTATTGTTGGAGAAAAAGGGGTTAGTTATGCTACTTTAGAAGGTATTCAACAGTTAGCTAAGTATACTGACGGCATAAGTGAAGTTCCTTCAGAAGTTTTTAGAACTAAAGATCCTGCTCCAGGTGTTGATGTTGATGAAGCAGAAGCAAATGTTCATGCTACTTCAGAAGATTTTATGCACTATCTGTTTACAAATACTGATGGAACTACTAGAACGGCAATGGAAGGTCTTTCAAACAATATAACAGAGCCTCTAACCATGCGTGTACCTAATGGTACGTCTGATACTAGTTTTTTTGATATTGGTCTAAGAATAAGTGCAGGTGTTAAGTATCTTTCTAGCTATTTAGATGGCGGTACAGTTAGAGGTATCTTAGGTTCGTCGTTCTTCGGTAACCCAAATAAAGCAACGCTTCAAGTATATATTGATGGTAAGAATGGTGCTGATACTCCTGATTTGACAACTTTACTTCAAGAAGGTGTAATTACCATCACTCTTGTTGCTCGATCTGGAGATTACTATGGTCGGACAGCTCAAGCAAATATCGTATTAAGAAACTCAAACGTGTTATTCAAGGGTGTAAATGCAAAGGAAGTACCTGCTGATACAACTGCCGATGAATTTGGCAGTAAAGATAGCGGCTTTAGTAGAGGTAGTTCAATCTTATCCAATGCTGGAGATTTAGGCAGAGCTTTGCCAACTTTGAGTACAGGAATTGAATTTGATGGTGCATCGGTGGGTCCCTCATCAACTAATAATTTATCTTATATTCCTTATGGTGCTGTTCCGGCACTTCAGACTGGAAATTATAACCCTACCGTAGTACCACAAAAGGAGTTCTTTAGTGGATACTATAGCGATGGAGCTGGAGCATCGCATATGGGTATTAATCCAGAACCTTGGACGGATAAAGATACTTCGTCAGAAAAATATATTGGTGGTTCTGCAGCAGCAGCAGAGCTTGGTCTCACTGAACCAGAAGTTGATGTTAAAAATGAAAACGTTGGCGCTTACGCAACAGGTAGCATCATTGTTCCTAAAGGTACAAAGTATGAAACTATTGTAAACGATCTTAACCAACTTAAATTTAATGGAACACCAAATAGTGAGCAATATAAACAAAATGTTCCAGTAGCAAATCCTACAGCCATGACTTTTGATAACGTAAATGCTCGTCCAAATCATGTTCCTGGTGTTACTTGGGATGGTTTGTTGGAACAAAAGGGAATTTTAAAAAACAATTTCTTTGATTTCAATGGTGGCTCTGGAACCCCAGTTAAAGATCTAAAAAATGCAGTAGTTGGTCGCAGTTTTTCAATCGATGTCCCAGTATATGGCGATATCAAAATTCCAGAAAAGGGCATGACGAATAGCGTGACTGATCCAGATGATGATACGAAAGATATAAAACTATATTCGTCTCCTCGTGATTCAAAGAACTACTTTATTGAAGGTTATGGTTATTCTAAAGAGCGAGTTACTGCTAAAGTAAATGTTATTGTTTACGATAATGATGCTCCTAAATATACAATCGGTACGAAACCTTCATTCTTGTTCTTTAACAAGTCAAATAGTAGTAATGCAATTTACAACACAACTTATGATGATGGAGCTACTTTAAATCAAACTGAATTACCAGGAACTTTGAAACAATCATTGAACTTCTCAGTTAATGATGGTCGTTTCACAACAAATGGTGTGTTTAGTGCCCAGAAACTTGCAAGCTATGTTGAAGAACAGTTTGGTAAATCTGTTGTAAACAAAGAAATCTTGATTTCTGATGAAGATAAAGCAACTTCTAATAAGAGTGTTGATCTTGATAATTTGCCAGGTGATACAGATTATCCTCATGCTGACAAATACACAGTTAGAAGTGATATCAGAGGCAAGAACATTAGTGTTGATGCTTCTAAGGTTGATCTTTCTAAGACTGGTAGCGGCACTTTAACAATTACTTATACCAACAGCAAGAATGAACATGGAATTGGAACAGAAACTTCAACAATTACTGTCCCTTATCAAGTAGGTGTTTCTAGTGATCCAGTATTCTTTTTTGTACATGGCAATACAGAAACAATTCATGCTGGTGACAACTTTGATGCAATGGTCTTCAAGGTAACTAAAGATCAGGATTCAATGAATGAATTAGTTAATTCTGGTAAAGTTTACGATGGTGCTCCATACGTTAACGATCCAACTCGTACTGGTTTGAATGTAACAGTTACTGGTAGTGTTGATACCAATACTCCAGGCAACTATATCTTGACCTATACAGCAACTAACGTTGAAAGTGGTGCAATTGCTACATTTACTAGAAATGTAACTGTATTGGCTAATTCTGATAATGACGCTACTAATGATTACGATGTAAGTGACTTCAAGTCAGTTGGATACATCAACTATGTTCCAGGTTACGGGGTTAACGTTTATAACGCACCAAACGGCACTTTCACTGGTCAGAGATTACAACATGGTACATCTTGGAAGACATTCCACCAAGCAGTATCTAACAAAGACAGTAAAGATGTTTGGTACGAAGTTGGTAAGAACCAATGGGTTAAGGCTGAATATGTTTCAATGACTCCAGTTAGTCATATGACACCACTTAACGCTGTTGGTGAAATTAATTATGTACCAGGCTACAGCGTTAAAGTTTGGGGTAACTGCGATGGCGCTGGCTGGACCGGTAAATATTTGCAACATGGTACTCAATGGAAAGTCTTCGGTGAAGAGAATGGTTACTACAACCTTGGCGGTAACCAATGGGTATCTAAGCAATATATCAACGTGGTTAAATAATTAGGAGGAATAAATTTGAAAAAAAGTTTAATTAAGTATTTTGGTGTTGCATCAACAACATTGCTTGCTGTTGCACCCGCTGCAGCTCCAGCTGTTCAAAATGCTTTAAATGCAACATTGACTAATAAAGTTTCTGCCACAGGAAACACTGGCACTAGTGTTCGAATGGATCTTTCAGGTCAAGATGAATACAGTCAGTTGTTTCAACGTTCAATCAATAATGCAGATACGCCATTTAGAGGAATTACTGGCGGATTGTGGCCAAGTGGCCTGAGTGATCCTGGCTATGTTATGGATCCAAAAGTTCAGTACAATGTTGATACCGTCGAAGGGTTAATTCAGTTAGCAAAATTGTCAAATGGAGTTGGTGGACAGCTTCCAGATGATATTTTTGCAGATGGAGTCAAAATTCATGCGTCTGATGTTGCTAAATATCTTTTTACTAATACTGACGGAAGCCAAAGAAATAACTTAAGTGATTTTTACTACGAATCAACTAGAAAAGAAAAATCTGTACAATTAAAAACAGAAACACCTGTATACAAAGCAGCCAAATTTATATCTGATAAAATTGGCGGAAAGAATGCAGCTGATATTTTAGGAAGTTCATTTTTTGGTGACCCAAATAAAGCAACACTTAAAATTTTGATTAATGGGTCAGATGGAAAAGAATTGCAGGCAGTCGATTTACTTAAACAAGGTCGGATTGTAGTTAGCTTAGTTGCAGAATCAGGTTTATTGGATAGTGGAACAAAAAATGCAGCTACAGCATTTATCAGTCTACAAAATTCAACGGTTCTTCTTGATGGAGCGACGGGTGAGTCAATTGATTATAAAGCAGTTAATGCTAATAAACCTACTGGTGCTACATGGACTAATGAAGTGCAAAGTAATATTCATATACCGTTTGTAGCTAAACAATTAGCTAATAGTTCAAATTTAGGAGATATTGCAAAAGCAAGTAATAGTGGCTATATCCATAACCAACCATTTAAAATATCTTCTGACATTGTCAATCCTTTGGATTCAACAGAGGGGCTCCCTAACTATGTTGATGACAACTACGAATGGAAACAAGTAATCGAAAAAACTGATGAAGCCTATAAACAATTTACGTCAGCTGTGGATCCCAAAGCTTATGATGCCAATAATTCGTCTGATTTAGATACTTTCAATGCAGTTGATAAATTGAAAAAAGATGGACATTTAAGTTCATACTCAATGGACTCAGTAGTCGTTCCTGAAGGTACAGATTTGAGCACAATCGTTAGCAAATTAAATAACGTGCGTTATAATGGTGCGCCTTCTGTTGGAAATTATGGTGCAACTCTTGTCCAAGATCAAAACTTTTTAGCTTACGATGATGTAAATGCAAGTAGTAGTACTGATTGGACGAAGCTTTTAGGTAACGCAACTTTTAGTAATGTTACTGATGGAAAAACTGCACTGGCTTTGAAAGATATTAGAAAGCCCGGTGTTTCTGATAAAGCTCTCGTTGCACGTCCAGGATCTTATACAATTAAGGTTCCAGTAACAGGTAATGTATACTTACCGACGAAAGCTACTACACAAAAACCTGATGGTACACCAACTTACCAGTTCACCAATGGAAAAGTCTTCATGAAGAACTTCCAAACAGAAGCAACGGTAAATGTTGTTGTATATTCAAACCCAAGTTTCTGGGGCAAGCAATATAACTTAGGAACGTTACCTTCATTTGCAATGTTCCCACCAACAACTGTAGATCGTGCAGTTCCGGTCTTCTACGATAACGGACAATCTGTCAAAGAAACTGACTTACCTAATGCATTACAAAACAAGACAATGAATATCACAGTTGGTGATTCAAGATTCTACGATGCAAGTAGTAAGACTACTTCCCAGAATAAGTTAGCAAGCTACATCAAGGGTGCTTTTGGTGATGCAGTTGTTAAGAAGCAAGTATTGATCTCTGACGAAGATATTAAGACTTCTTCAAAGAATCCAATCGATACTAACAACTTACCTGCTGACGTTGACTTCCCTAATGGAGCAATCTTCTACACTCAAAGACCTGATGCTAACACAAATAATGCTGGCGACGGTTCATCATTTAGTGTTGATGCTTCAGCTGTAGATCTTTCTAAAGCAGGTACTTATGATGTTAAGATTACTTATACTAATGCTAAGAATGGCAAATTTGGTTTAGGTAGTGAAAGCTCAACTATCACAATTCCTGTAACGATTGCTTCAACTAATGAACCAGGATTCTACTTCATGGGCGGTCTTGATCAAACAATTAAGACTGGCGATAGCTTTGACCCAATGAAATTCAAAGTTGGTCATAGTATGGATGAAATCAACCAAATGATCGCTAACGGAACTGCTGATGACGGTGTTGATTACGTTATTGATCCTGCTAAGACAGGAATTAACGTAACAATTGCTGGTAACGTTGATACAACTGTTCCTGGTAACTACACATTAACTTATACTGCAACTGATATTGCAAGTGGCAAGTCAACAACAATGACTCGTACAATTACAGTTATTGGTAACACTGCTCCAACTGATCCATCTAAACCAGCAACGCCCGATGTTACTGAATTTAATGCCATTGGTTATGTAAACTTCGTTCCTGGTTACGGAATTAATGTTTGGGACGCACCGAATGGCAAGTTCACTGGTCAAAGATTACCAGATATGTCAGCTTGGAAGATTGATCATAAGACAACAATTGATGGCAAGACTTGGTATCAAGTTGGCGCTAACCAATGGGTTGACGGAAGCTATATTTCACTTAACCCAGTTGATCATATGAAACCAATGACTGGTTCAATCAAGATCAGCTATGTACCAGGTTATGGCGTTCGGGTTTATAAAGGAGCTGATACAACTCAGCCAACTGAACAGTTCTTACAAGATGGTACTGAATGGCAAGTATTTGGCGAATTGAACGGATACTATAACGTTGGTAAAGATCAATGGATTAAATCTGAATACGGAATCCAGGGCTAATCACTGATTGTTAAAAAATTGTAACAACCTTTTCATTGTTAGGATAGTTTTGCATTGTTTACGGCAATATCCTATAATGTAAATGTGAAATCTATATAGAAAGATCCGATTATTAGGAGGAAGATTTTGAAAAAAACTTTTGTTAAATATTTTGGTGTAGCATCTGCAACTTTACTTGCTGCTGCACCAGCTGTAACACCAGCTTTAATGACAGCTGCTGGTCAGCAAACTGTTAAGGCTGCTGGTCTTCAAGACAACATTACCGCTGCTTTTAAAGCAGACAACTCAATTGTTCCAGTTAGTGACGCTGATTGGGATCAATTAACTTCAATTAATGTTAAAGATATTGCGAAACCTGAAACGAATGCTGTAGATAAAGCTTACCTTAAAAGATTAAAAGATACAGCTGAAAGTGCTAGATCAGAGTTTGCTACGAATGCTTATAATACTTTTGTGAACAATGGTCCTGCAGATTCATTACCTCTTTCATCTGTATATACTTCTTGGATGTTGGGGGTAGGCTTTAATGGTTCTTCATTGACTAATGGGGTATCTGTTGCATATATTGGGAATTTAGTTAAAGATCAGTACGGGACTGTTAACAAGTATAATCAAGTTACCTTTTCTAGTTGGGCTGCTCAATTTGATAATGATACTAAGGTAGATAAGGATCACGGAGAAACTCCTTTATCAAGTACCTATTTTTGGGGAGATAAGGATCAGACAAAGACCGTTGGTGATTATACTAAGGAAGTTTTGGCAGCCCAATTAAAACAACAGATTGCTAATCTGCCCCTTTGGTGGTTTGTTACTACCACTTCAAAACCAGCTGTTGCTCCGTATAATGTGTTTACATCTAATATTGCAGGTGTAGCAAATAAGATAAATGGAAAGCAAGCAACATTTACACCGCTTGACTCGGATGATGCTGGAGAAAGTGGATATGTAACAGTTGTTCCTAACGGTGGAACAGATACAACTGTTGTTGACGAAAATGATCCAAGCATTAGTTTTGTTGGAGATAACTTAGTTAACCTTCAAACTTATACTGAGAAAGAACTTATCAACTTGGTTCCTGCTAAAAACAGAGGTGTAGATAAGTCAGGTAACCCATTTAATGATATTGCTGGTAAGTTCAAAGTTGGTAACGGATATGTTACTGCTGCTCCTGCAAATGAAGGAAGTAAAGTTTGGAATGTCATTCTTAAATCAATGATGAACCCTAAAGATGCTAGCTTCCCATTGAAGGACTTGACAACTACTGGCATCTACAAAGCTAGAATGATCGTTAACGGCAAGGATCCATTGAAGAACGAATTCATCACTAAAGACGAAATCAAGAATGCTGACCGTATCAGCATCCAGATGATCTTCAAAGATTCAGGCCAAAACGAATACAAGACACCTACAATCTGGTTGTCACACAATGCTAAGTATACTGTTGATACAAGCGGCTTAGGCAACATCACTCGTTTACCAGGTGACTTCTACAGCCCATCATTTGGTATTAATGGTATTGATAACGCAACTGGTTTACCAATGGATAGCAAGAGATTTGTCGTTGTACCTGCTGGCACAAACTTAGCAGACTACACAGACAGCAAGAACAATATTGACTTGACTGCTTTGGCTAGCTTAACTGGCGGTATTGTAGGAACTGATGCTTTAGCTGCAAACGATCCTTTTGGCACTTCTATGAAGGGCTCAGGCTTAGCAACAGATAACTACTCAACAGACCCTAACCTTTACTATTCTAAATTTGGTAGCTATAACGATGCAGTAGACATCTACTACATCAACGCTGCAGGTAAAGTAACTTCAACTACAACAGTCGGTAAAGAAACTACAGCAGCTCAAAGTCGTGTTAATGCTGCAAAAGCAGTTAATGATGCAGTTGATGAATACATGTATAGTATTGGAACTGGTGCTCAAGTTAAAGCTGCTGGATTGATTGATGTAATGTATAAAGCCGCAGCGCCTTATTTGGACGGTACTAAAGTTAAAAATGTTACAGACTTTAAAAACATATACGTTGATTTAACTAAATATGATATTCCTGTTACTGGTGGTACAGCTAAAACAGGTGTTGGTTCAGATGCGATTGCTAACTTGGTAATCGATCACACTAAAACCTTTTATTTTAATCCTAATTCTTCTCGTACATCTGATGGTATTTTTGATAACTATGGACGTAATAATTCAAAACCAGATGCTCATACGGCTTTTCAGTCTACTTTAGGAGAATCAATTAATCAGTTGATAATGGGTATTCCTGATAGTAGATTTGTCACTCAAAAAGATCCAGATAGTAAACCAAATTATACTGTACCAGCAACTAACTTAGACAAGATCGTTGCTAATGCTGGTCGGACTACTAAAGTTGATGTTCCTAGCAAGTATCTTCCACAAGTATCATTTGATACATACACAAGTGGAGCTTCATACTACGGCAATGGTGCAACAATCAATAACTGGTTCAACTATGGTTCATTAGAAACAAGTGCTGCTGCTAATGACAATCCATACTACCCATCTGGTGGAGTTATTGTATCTGGTACTGGTTCATCAGCATCAAGTGCTGCTCCTAGCAAATCAGATGCATACTTTGCACCTGCCTCATTCACAGCTAACTACTATACTGCTGATCAACTTAAAGCTAGAGTTACTGATAACATTCAGAAATACATGACTGCTAAGTTATCTAACCCTAACACTGAAACAGACAGCAAGACTAATGGTTACTTCAACGCTTACTCTGGTGCAGGCATTAAAGGTGATGCTGCTACTGCATACATCGCTAATGGTGCTATCCCAGCAGAAGACTTGACAATCGACACAAGTAAAGTTGATGTTACTAAGCCAGGTAAGTACGAAATCACTGTTACTTACAAACCATTACAATCAATCAACAAGAACGTTGATGCTGGTAACACTAACAAGAAAGTTGCAATCACTGATGCACAAGGTCACTTATTCAAGGGTGGCGCTTTAACTACTGATGTTTTCGGTAGCGATAAGGTTTCTCCTGATACTGCAACTGCTTCTGAAGATGGCTCAAACATCTCAAATCCAGAAGCTAAACTTTCAAGACATGATGCTGATCAGATCTTTGCTAATGGCGCTCCTGCTACTTATACACTCCCAATCGAAATTACTGACGGTAGTGGCGTAGTTGCTGGCTCACCAGTTATTGCATTCACTTCTGGTGGACAGAATGTAACAATTGCTAAGGGTGCACAATTTGATCCTTACAAGGGTATCCAATTCTTCGCTCGTCCAGGCGCTGCAGCTTGGAAAGGCCAAGGCGATGATTCACTTGATGTTAAGATTAACGGTCAGATCAACACTAACGTTGAAGGTACTTACACATTAAACTATGTAGTTACTAACAAAGCTGGCAAAGTTTCTAAATTAACTCGTGTAATCACTGTTGGTTCTGGTGTAGAAGCACCAACTGAAACTGCATTCAACATGAGCCCTGCTTACATTGATTATGTTCCAGGCTACAATGTTCGTGCATACAGTGCTCCAAGAGCTGAATGGACTGGCAAGCAACTTCTTCACGGTACTTCTGTACAAGTTACAAACAAAGCTGTTTACAGTGATGGCGAAACTTGGTACAAGTTAAGTGACGGTAGCTATGTTAAAGCTGAATACGTTAAAGCTGGTCAGGCTCCTGACACAGCTGTTGACGCTACTGGAACTGCAACTGTAACTTATGTTCCTGGTTACGGAATTGCTGTCTACACTGGTGCAGGTTCAGCTGAACTTGTTCAAGAAGCTGGCGCAGCTAAGAGATTACCTGACGGAACTGCTTGGAAGGTATTCAAGAAACAAACAGTTGCTGGTGTTACTTACTACAACCTTGGTGGAAACCAATGGGTTGACGGTAGATACGTTAGCTTTAAATAATCTTTAAACGATGAAAGCCTCACAATGTGAGGCTTTTTTTGTATCCAATTTTTTGTTAGAGAGTCTCGTCGTTCAATAAGTTAATTTCAATTGTATATATTCCTAAATGCTTTAATAACCTGCATAACTTCAAACAAGAACTGAATTAGATATATTGCGCATGTTTTGTGATTTCGACCAAAGAAGTGTTTAAAGATCCAAGTTTTATAAACCAATCCAAGATCATGAACTATTTGAAATCCTGATGAATATATTCACTATATAACTGTTCCTGAGAAATTAAACTTTAGTGCAAATTAGAATGGGACTACTTATATCCAGAATTTTGTGTTAATATGATTCTGTTAGTAATAATTATTAGAGACCATTTTAGGAGGAATTCATGTGAAACTTAATAGAAAGAAACATATTTTAATGGACGAGAAAGTTCATTACAAGATGTATAAGGCTGGTAAGCTCTGGCTCGTAGCGGGGATTACCACCTTTGGATTTGGGATCAGTTTAGGTTTAGCTTCAACTTCAACCAAAGCTGTTGCTAGCGGCAATGCTAGTGCGCCAGTTGTTCAAGAGCAACCAAAGCTTGAAACTGGCTTACAGAATAATAGTCAATCAAGTTCTCCTTTGGGTAATTTGATGCGCGATGGAATTCAAGGAAGAATATCTGAGACATTCCAACAACATTATATTAACCAATTAACAGCGTCTAACTCTAAAGCTTTAGATGGTTATTTGCAGGCCGGAAGTGATCATACCGGTAATTTAAAGCTCAGTTACTTTAATGGATATCAAGGACCTGGTGATGCACCGCTAGCTGCTTTAGCAAATGGACAAATTTCCTCGTCTTATTCTTATGTTTGGGGAACCAACGTTCGCAATCAGGCACCAAACTATTTAGTACCTGATTTCAATATTTTGCAAGGAAATGGTGGTAAGAAAGGGTGGCTCTGGCAAAGAGGTGCCCAGTATAATTCCTATCCATTTATTGCGGGTATTAATAATGATATGTCGACAATGGATACCGGGACCAACTGGCGTCTCTGGTCGGTAACGAGCTCAAATACTGAAAACATGGCTAGTGGTACTGATCAGCTAAACAAGACGATCACTTTAAAGGCGACTGGTGATTTCAAATTTGGCACACCTTACACCTACACGCTTGATGTTACGATGACTTTAATGCCAATGGGTAGTGTTGTCGATTACAGCGTTGATGTTCGTAATATTACAAGTGTTGCTCAACCTAACAATCCGAACCCAGATTTAAAGAATTTCTGGTTCGGTTCAATGTATGACACCATGTTAGGTGGTGGATATAGTGTTGGAGGAGATGGTAGTGGACCTGATGCCGTACCATTCTACTACACTGGCGAGAACCAAGGTTTGTATTTGCAATATGGTGGATATAAGCTAAAAGTTGATTTCTCTGGTCCAAGTGCGCCAACCGGCTGGGCTGCAGATGGTTCAAACTTCGGGTTTAATGGTCAGCAAACCAAAACACGATTTACAAAGCCAACCGATCTTGGTCAGAAGACCGCTTCCTCTGCAACAGCACCAAAGAAGGGAACTGTTGCTTGGCCAGCTAGCTACGGGGATTCAGCCCTCAACATGATTTGGGAAGGTAAAGATCTGAAGAATGATGGCACACGCCATTTTGGTTACCAGGTCAGTCTTTCATCAGATACAGCAGTATTGCCGAAAGTTACTTTGGATAAGATGACTGACAACTATACCGGTGGTGATTACACGGTTAATGGTAAGATCAATTATCCAAATAATGGTGGCGGTAAGATTAGATATTACTACACCATTGATAGTGGAACCCGTGTAGAGTTTGAAGGACCACAATTCACTGATTCTGCTACTCATGATTTCAAATTTACAATTCCTGCAGGGTCAATGGATGTCGGTAACGAACACCAGGTTGTAGTTTATGCTACTGATCCAAACGGTAGTGCTTCTGAGAACCAATCATTGAAGTTAACAGCTCAGGCTCAAATTAAGACCAAGGACATGAGTTATTTCGTTGGTGATAAATTTGATAAATTTGACTGTTTCGATGGTGGTTTAGATGTTGATGCAACTCAGCTGAAACAAGAGAAGGTTCAAAGTGCAGTAGTTAAGAATGCCAGTGGACAAGTGGTTTCTAATCTGGCAACGGTTACTGCTAATCCAGGGAAGTATACTGTTACTTATACTTATACATATGGTAATGCCAATAAAGGTGGTTCAACAACCAGCACAGCTAATTTCGTAGTGTATGCTGTTACTGATCCGAATGTTGGTTTTGATTACAGTGTTAGAGATCGTACTTACTACGTTGGCGAAACTTTCAACGCAGATGACAACTTTGTTTCCGGACGTAAGAACGGCAACAAGACCATGCTTGCGAGTGAGTTAACGCACGTTACTAAGAACGTTATTGGTGGTCCTGATGTGCTGGATACTGATATCACAAAGACGGCTGGCATTTATAAAGTCACATATAAGTTCGCGTACGGTAACAACAACCAGACTCTAGATCGTGAGAGCACAGTCAAGGTAATTGATGCCAAACACATTACATTGAAGTATGTTGATCAGAAGGGTAACGCAATTGATCCGAAATTCTTGACCGGCATTAGTGGAGCGATGACTAGTGGTGATCACGGTGGATTATATGGCTCAGACTTCACTTTGAGTCCTAGTCAAAGTCTGCCAGTTGGAGGGAATACTGGTTATTATACTTTTGTGAGAGCAGAGTCTACTGACAGTGGCACACCAACGCCGTTGCCAAGCAACAAGCTTACTTTTGGTGATTCAGATCAGCACATTAACTTGGTTTACCAAGGTGCACCGGTCAATCCAAACAGCAATCCTAAGAGTCAAGTAGTCGTTCATCATAAACTTCAAGCTGCCCCAGGTCAACCAGAGCGTGATGTTCCGGGAATGACAGATACGATTAAGGGTGGTAATTTTGGTGACACGATAACTATCAATCCGAAGGATCCAGAACATGCAGCACCAGCAGGCTACACGATCGTTCCTAACCAAAGCAGTTATACTTGGGTATTACAACCGAACTTAGGCAAGGATATTACTTACTACTATACTGCTAATACTCTCACTAATATAACGGTTAAATTCGTTAACGCTCGGACCAAGGAAACACTAGCTACCGATAATCCAGAAGGTAAGACAGGTGATACTTTAGATCTTAGTGCAAATGGATCTTATGTTAAGGGTAAGATTCCAGCAGGTTATCACTATGCAACAACACCTGATGAATTAAACGGCAACATTCAGACAACCGGTATGGAATATAAACCAACTGCCCAAGAGGTAACTGTATTCCTTGCCGGTGACGAGGTTAAACCATCGTCAGACAGTAAGAATTCGATCGTAGTTCATCATTATCTGAAAGGGACAAAGACTAATGTTCCAGGCATGAGTGATACGTTTAAAGGTGGATTTGTAGGAAGCACTGTAGTCATTAAGGCAGGGGATCCAGAACAGGCAGCACCAGCAGGCTATACAATTGTTGCACATCCAGATGTTTCCTTGAAACTAGAAGCCGCTCAAGTGCATCAAGAGGTCACTTTCGAATATACCGCAAATCAGTATGACAACATCCACATTAGCTTTACTGATGTCTCAACAGGTAATGAAGTAAAACCGACTTATACACCAACAGGACATCACACTGGTGATGAATTAGACTTTAGTTCACCGAAGGATAATCCTAAGTCAGATTTGGCGGGCCATATCCCAGATGGTTATCATGTAGCTAAAGATGATGAGTTGAAGGATAAAGATGGCAAGAAGGTTGAACAGCCCGCAAATCCTTCGTATACAGCCCAAGATCAGTATCCATCAATCTGGGTTATTGGCGATCCAATTGGTGAGAACGACACCAATGCTTTAACTGTTCATCACTATATTAAAGGCAAGACAGATAAAGATGGTAAACCAGTTCCAGTTCCTGGCATGAAGGACATCAAGAAGGGCGGACGAGTAGGTCAAACTATTAAGGTTCAGCCAACAGCAGCAGCACCTGGTTATACTTTAGACCCAGCTTCACAGGAAACGTCGTATACTTTTGATCCAAAGAAGCCAGGCGAGATCACCTTCTACTACACGGCAAATCAGTATGACAACATTCATATTCACTTTACTGATGTCACTACAGGTAAAGAGGTAACCCCTGTATATACACCAACAGGACATCACACTGGAGATACGATTGATATCGTAGATAAAGACGTGGCAGGACATTTGCCACCGGGCTATCATGTCGCTAAAGAAGATGAGTTGAAGGATAAGAATGGTAATAAGGTTGAACAGCCAAAGAATCCATCATATACAGATCAGAAACAAGATCCCGCAGTTTGGGTTATTGGAGATACAATTGGCAAAGATGATGCCAATGCATTAATCATCCATCACATGATGAAGGATAAAGATGGTAAAGATGTTCCAGTACCAACGATGCCAGATATCAAACAAGGTGGACGAGTTGGTCAGACTATTAATGTTAAACCAACAAAAGCAGCAGCAGGTTATACTCTAGATCCAACTTCGCAAGCTGTTGACTATACCTTCAAGCCAAAGGATGACAACAGTAAGCCAGGAGAGATCACCTTCTACTACACGGCAGACCAGAATGACAACATTCACATTCACTTTACTGACGTAACAACAGGTGACGAAGTAACTCCTACTTACACTCCAACCGGTCATCATACTGGAGATACGATTGATATCGTAGATAAAGATGTGGCAGGACATTTACCACCGGGATATCATGTCGCTAAAGAAGATGAGTTGAAGGATAAGAATGGTAATAAGGTTGAACAGCCAAAGAATCCATCATATACAGATCAGAAACAAGATCCCGCAATTTGGGTTATTGGAGATACAATTGGCAAAGATGATGCCAATGCATTAATCATCCATCACATGATGAAGGATAAAGATGGTAAAGATGTACCAGTACCAACGATGCCAGATATCAAACAAGGTGGACGAGTTGGTCAGACTATTAATGTTAAACCAACAAAAGCAGCAGCAGGTTATACTTTAGATCCAACTTCGCAAGCTGTTGACTATACCTTCAAGCCAAAGGATGACAACAGTAAGCCAGGAGAGATCACCTTCTATTACACACCAGACCAGAATGACAACATTCACATTCACTTTACTGATGTAACAACAGGTGATCCAGTAGAACCTACATATACGCCAACTGGTCATCACACGGGAGATACGATAGATATCGTAGATAAAGATGTGGCAGGACATTTACCACCGGGATATCATGTAGCTAAAGAAGATGAGTTGAAGGATAAGAATGGTAATAAGGTTGAACAGCCAAAGAATCCATCATATACAGATCAGAAACAAGATCCCGCAGTTTGGGTTATTGGAGATACAATTGGCAAAGATGATGCCAATGCATTAATCATCCATCACATGATGAAGGATAAAGATGGTAAAGATGTACCAGTACCAACGATGCCAGATATCAAACAAGGTGGACGAGTTGGTCAGACTATTAATGTTAAACCAACAAAAGCAGCAGCAGGTTATACTCTAGATCCAACTTCGCAAGCTGTTGACTATACCTTCAAGCCAAAGGATGACAACAGTAAGCCAGGAGAGATCACCTTCTACTACACGGCAGACCAGAATGACAACATTCACATTCACTTTACTGACGTAACAACAGGTGACGAAGTAACTCCTACTTACACTCCAACCGGTCATCATACTGGAGATACGATTGATATTGTAGATAAAGATGTGGCAGGACATTTACCACCGGGATATCATGTAGCTAAAGAAGATGAGTTGAAGGATAAGAATGGTAATAAGGTTGAACAGCCAAAGAATCCATCATATACAGATCAGAAACAAGATCCCGCAATCTGGGTTATTGGAGATACAATTGGCAAAGATGATGCCAATGCATTAATCATCCATCACATGATGAAGGATAAAGATGGTAAAGATGTACCAGTACCAACGATGCCAGATATCAAACAAGGTGGACGAGTTGGTCAGACTATTAATGTTAAACCAACAAAAGCAGCAGCAGGTTATACTCTAGATCCAACTTCGCAAGCTGTTGACTATACCTTCAAGCCAAAGGATGACAACAGTAAGCCAGGAGAGATCAACTTCTATTACACACCAGACCAGAATGACAACATTCACATTCACTTTACTGATGTAACAACAGGTGATCCAGTAGAACCTACATATACGCCAACTGGTCATCACACGGGAGATACGATAGATATCGTAGATAAAGATGTGGCAGGACATTTACCACCGGGATATCATGTAGCTAAAGAAGATGAGTTGAAGGATAAGAATGGTAATAAGGTTGAACAGCCAAAGAATCCATCATATACAGATCAGAAACAAGATCCCGCAATCTGGGTTATTGGAGATACAATTGGCAAAGATGATGCCAATGCATTAATCATCCATCACATGATGAAGGATAAAGATGGTAAAGATGTTCCAGTACCAACGATGCCAGATATCAAACAAGGTGGACGAGTTGGTCAGACTATTAATGTTAAACCAACAAAAGCAGCAGCAGGTTATACTCTAGATCCAACTTCGCAAGCTGTTGACTATACCTTCAAGCCAAAGGATGACAACAGTAAGCCAGGAGAGATCACCTTCTACTACACGGCAGACCAGAATGACAACATTCACATTCACTTTACTGATGTAACAACAGGTGATCCAGTAGAACCTACATATACGCCAACTGGTCATCACACGGGAGATACGATAGATATCGTAGATAAAGATGTGGCAGGACATTTACCACCGGGATATCATGTAGCTAAAGAAGATGAGTTGAAGGATAAGAATGGTAATAAGGTTGAACAGCCAAAGAATCCATCATATACAGATCAGAAACAAGATCCCGCAATCTGGGTTATTGGAGATACAATTGGCAAAGATGATGCCAATGCATTAATCATCCATCACATGATGAAGGATAAAGATGGTAAAGATGTTCCAGTACCAACGATGCCAGATATCAAACAAGGTGGACGAGTTGGTCAGACTATTAATGTTAAACCAACAAAAGCAGCAGCAGGTTATACTCTAGATCCAACTTCGCAAGCTGTTGACTATACCTTCAAGCCAAAGGATGACAACAGTAAGCCAGGAGAGATCACCTTCTACTACACGGCAGACCAGAATGACAACATTCACATTCACTTTACTGACGTAACAACAGGTGACGAAGTAACTCCTACTTACACTCCAACCGGTCATCATACTGGAGATACGATTGATATCGTAGATAAAGATGTGGCAGGACATTTACCACCGGGATATCATGTCGCTAAAGAAGATGAGTTGAAGGATAAGAATGGTAATAAGGTTGAACAGCCAAAGAATCCATCATATACAGATCAGAAACAAGATCCCGCAGTTTGGGTTATTGGTGATGACATTGGCGAGAATGACAGTAACTCCTTAATCATCCACCATTACATTAAGGATAAGAAAGATAAAGACGGTAAGCCGGTTAAAGTACCGGGGATGGATGATATCAAGAAGGGCGGACGAGTTGGACAGATTCTCCCAGTCCAACCAACCCAAGCTGTACCAGGCTATAGCATAGCTAATGGCGAAAATACCATTAACTATACGTTCAAACCTAAGACTGATAACAGCAAGCCGGGCGAAATTGCTTTCTACTACACGGCAAATACGCAAACAAACATCACAGTAGACTTTGTTAACATCAATGGTGCTGGCAAAGATATCGTTGGTCATAGCACTCCTCAGAACCACTTCACAGGGGATGAATTAGATCTAAGTAATGATCCAGAGATCAAGAGTGCAGTGCCAAATGGATATCAATTGGCAACTGATCCTGAATTGAAGGATAAGGGATTAACAAGACCCGTAAATCCAACGTATGGACCACAAGCACCAACTGAAAATCCAATTGTTTATGTTGTTGGTAAAGAAACTACTGCAAGTAATGCACTAACTGTTCATCATAAGATTAAAGGACCGAATAATACTGAAACAAACGTTCCAGGAATGCCTGATATCACAATGAATGGACGTGTTGGAGAAACTATCAAAGTTCAACCAACAGCACCAATAGCAGGGTATACTTTATCTTCTGAATCTAAAGAGACAGCTTATAAGTTTAAGCCTGACAGTACAGGTGATATTACCTTCTATTACACAGCTAAAGAACAAAGTAACGTTACAATTAACTTTGTAAACGCGAAGAATGGTAAAACTGTTAAGACTGATTCTCCAAAGGGTAAGACTGGCGATACTTTAGATCTTACAAGCAAAACTGCTGGAAGTTATATTGATAACACGCTGAAACAAACGGGTTATCACTATGCAGAAAATGGTGAACTGAATGGTAATTCTCAGCCAGATAAAAACCTAGAGTTCTCAACAACTCCACAGACACAAACTGTATATGTAGCAGGAGATGTAGTTGATGGCACAAGTCATGCATCAAGCAGAGTAACGATTCACCATTATCTTAAAGGCACTGCTACTCCTGTACCAGGCATGGGGGAAGTTGGAACTGGAAATAGTTATAAAGGTGGCATAATCGGAGATAACGTAACAGTTAGTCCAGATGATCCAGAACAAAAGGCACCTGCAGGCTATACGATAGTACCAAATCAACAACCTGATACATGGGAACTAACAGCTGATGGCGGACATGAAGTTACTTATTACTATACAGCCGATTCAATAGATAACATTTCAATCCAATTTGTAAATGCTTCCGATCCTACGAAGAAAGTAGGTATGCCATATATCCCATCAGGACATGTAACCGGCGACAACTTAAAGGTAGATAGTGACGAGGTCAAAGGACATGTTCCAGCAGGATATCATGTAGCAAGTAAAGCTGAGTTAGATGATTTGGGAAGTAGTTTGACGCAACCAGAATTAGTGTATGGTGTTACAAGTGGAGTTCAGACAGTTTATGTTATTGGTGAAGCACAAAGTAATATTACAGTTCACTTTTTAGATGCTAAAACGTTGAAAGAACTCGGAACTGTAACTCCAAAAGAGAATCCTGATTCAAATTCTAATCCTAAAGCCTCTTATAGGACGGGAGATGTATTAAAATTAGATGCTGCAAGTAATTATGTTTCGGACTTTATTAATGCTCATACGGGCTACTCCTATACATCTAATAGTGAGTTATCAAGTATGAATCTGAAACAGCCAGAAAATCCAACATATACAACTCAATCTCAAGATATAAATGTGTATTTGAGCCCTCAATCAAAGGCAACACATATTTTGAAAGTTATACATAAGGAACAACTTCCTTCAACAAGAGGTGTTAGAGGATTAAAAGACTTCCAAACTTCTATAGAGGAGGGTTCAGATTATGACTTTGATATTAATGACAGTGCACATAAAGCACCGAGAGGCTATACATTGATACCGGGTCAGGAAAGTAAGCTGAAAGGAACTATGGGTACTGACGGCAAAGAAATAATCCTGTATTACGCAAAGATTCGTTAGAACTGGGTTTTAGCACAAGCTAAATACAAGAGTTCATAACATAAGTACCAAAGAAAGAAGCTTCCAAGACAGTCGAGAGACTGAATTGGGAGCTTTTTGTGTTGGTTCTGTTAACGTATGTACCAAATAACCGACGTATATTAAAAGGCTCGCGATTCTGTTATTCTTAAAATCAGAATTGTGAGCCTTTCTTTTCGGTTTAGAATTTTATTTGAATTACTTTAATACCGGCATTTAGCTTGAACTTCTGAAGAATGCCATCAAAATAGGCCACTCTCTGCCACGAAATAGTCCACTACTTTAAAACTTCCTGTATACTCTAGTTGTATGCGTGAAATCGCATGCAATTATATATATGGAGGTTTTTATTTTTGAAAATATTATTTCGAAAGATGTAATCAGCAACGGTAAAATGTACAAAAACGAGAAAAAGAAAATTCTCATTTTGTACATTTTTGTATGAGGTTTCTCAAATTCGTATACTAGATGCATCACAATTTATTAGGAGGAAATTAAAGGGGGTCATCAATGACAATTCTCAAAAATTGTCATTGATGACCCCCTTTTTTAAAGAGAAAATTTTCTTTTTTAAGACCTGCTTGCCCATTATCCTTCATAAAGTGAAGACGGCAGTCCAATTGACCAACGATTGCTAAGTATTTTACCCCACTCGGCGAAGAAATTGACCACACAATGCGAAGTTTTTTGACCAAAAAGAGGACCCACTATTTCTAGTGACTGTCCTCTTTATTTTTTAACTATTCTAAATCACTTGTATTTATTTGATTTTGCTGCAATCCATAGCGTTCTCTCATTGAAATCTCACCTTGTGAATATAGCCAAAGGGCAAGCCACCTCGTGCCAAGTTTTAGGCCACTCTCTGCCACGAAATAGGCCACTGCAGTTATAAACAGGAAATACCTTTAAAAAAAGAGTAACACTAGGAATTTTTAATTTCCATTAGTATTACCCTTTTTTACTTGGTGCTGGTTTTAATTCCAGTTTTCGGCTTCTTCCCTTAACTCATTGGATAGTCCGTAAAGTTCTCTCATTGATTTTTCACCCTGGATCTGGATTGGATAAGCATTATTTACTATTCGATCCAGGATTGCTTCGGCAATCTGGGGATTTTCAAATTTTGTATACCACCCTTTAGGATCATATTGACTGCAATATATTGTTGATCCTCTCTGCGTTCTAAAATCTACTAATTCCAGGATACTATGCGCGTTTTCGTTTGTTACATTGTCAATTAACCAATCATCAATAATTAGAAGGTCTACTTTCTTGTATCTTTCGATAATCTTTCTGAAATCACCATTTGATTCATGTTTTGCCACTGCCAACTCATCTAGAATTTCTGGCAGTCTAAGATACTTCACTCGTTTAAATTGTTTACAGGCTTCCATCCCTAGAGCTGTTGATAACCAGGTTTTGCCTGATCCTGCTGCTCCCATAATGATGACGTCATGTTTGTCTTTAAGGTACGTCCCGCTCGCTAATTTGGCAATTAAATTTTGATTGATTTTCCGTTCAGGTGAATAATCAACATCTGCGATACAAGGATCATTAGTCATAAAATTTGCTTGATGGATCAGCCGATCTAATCGATTGTTTTGCCAAGTAGCATACGCATTATCGACAATGATTTCAAAACCATCTTCAAAGTTCATGGTCCTAAAGCTGCCGTTTCGATCCTGGATCTCTAAATCATTTACCATTGAAGTTAGGCGTATTTCTCTTAATTTACGTTTAGTTTCTTCGTTGATCATTATTTGTTTCCTCCGTAATATCCAGCTCCGCGAGAGAAGCCATGATCTTCTTCATTTTTTGATTTTGTTTTTGGTTGCTGTTGATTTTTTAAAATTTGTTTGATAATTGTCAAAGTTGGTGCTGTGGCAATCTTCGTTACGGTTTCACAAGCAGCTTCAATTTCTACTGCTGCATACTTGTGAGTAAGGCTTTTGAAACTAAATGCCGTTTTTAAGCCTCTTCGATCACTAGAGTTGTCTTTTAGAAAATAGCGCATTACCTTCAGAGTATTAACTCCGATCCCTTGTGCCCATTTCATTGCTGATTTGGGTGTATGATCAACGTATAATTGATGATTGGTTGGCATATGATTGCGGTTTGTTGATACCTGACCAAACTTCCCATAAAGACGCTTATGTGCTGCGATCCGATTATCATGAACGAAGACTTCAATTAAATTAGTCGTTAACTTGACCTGAACGGTAGTGGATATATACTGATGAGGGACGCTATAAAAACGGTTATCCACATTAATATGGTAATCTGGTTGAACGGTGGCAGTTTTCCAATTAACCATTTTGTATGGATCAGGTGGTAATGAATGAAGCATTGATTGTTCTTCGGCAAGAAATGCCTCTTTGCGGCTCCCTTTTTTATAGCTCTTAGTAAATGGCTGTTCATTAAACTCTTTTAGTTTTAATTGGACAGCTTCATTTAATTCTTCAAGACTAAAGAACGTTTCATTTCTTAAAGCAGCGATTACCCAGGTTGAAAGATTCCTCACGGTTCCTTCAACAGTTGATTTGTCTTTCGGTTTTCTGACTCGGGTGGGATCAATAATTGTATTATAGTGACGGCCAAAATCGCGATAATTATTGTTTAGGATTACTTCATCTCGACTATGTTTAGTAACCCCCGTCTTTAAATTATCCGGAATTAGATAGTCGGTAACACCGCCAAAGAATTCATAGGCATGAATATGCGCTGTGATTCAAGCCTCTTCATTGCGGGATAGAAAAGCTTCACAGTAGGCATAACCACTACATGGAAGAGTTGCAACGAATAAGTGTGCATCAAGGATCACACCGTTTTCTTGATCAATCAGATGTAAGGCTAACCCAGGCCAATCTACCTCCATAGTTTCAGCAGGTTTGTGACGAATTCTCAAAGTTGCTTTATATCTTTTGGCATAAGCCGTATAGTCACGACAAAAAGTCCGATATGAGTAAGGAAGGACATTGTTTGTAAATTCCGGGTTTAAAATGTCATTAAAATCCAAAAAAATTGTCAGAAAAACGACATTAATTGGATAAACTACACGCATAACCTTAAGGAGAAAATAAAATGCGTTTAGATGTCTCGGATTGGATGATCCAGTTCCAAGTTATGAATCACAGCAGTAAATTAAAACCAAATTTCTCGGAGATCGGAAGAAAACTTAATGCCGACCCCCGAACAGTTAAGAAATATTTTCAAAAGGAGAAAAATTATCGAAATGGAAAAACAGAATTAGTTAAACCTCGAAAAAAACACTCTAGTAAGCTGGATCCCTACAAGAAAGTAATTCAAGCTAAATACAATGATGGAAATACCGCAATGTCTATCTTCTACTTTATTAAGGATGAACTTGGTTATCAGGGAGGAAAGACTCTTGTTTCTGACTACTGCCGGACCCTTAAAAAGAAAAAGCTAAAAAAGGCAACGGTTAGAGTTGAGGTTGGTCCAGGAGATTCGGCTCAAGTTGACTGGAAAGAAGGGATTACCATCATTACTCAAGATGGAACCAAAATTACTGGTAACATTTTCCTCTATATTCTGGCTCATTCTCGATTTAAATATGTGGAGTTTACTTATAAACGGGATCAAAGAACATTTCTCAATTGTTTAAATCATGCCTTTACATCAACGGGGGGGATTCCAGAAAAGATTTGGTTTGATAACCAAAAGGTGGTGATTGATCGTGCCCGCTCAACTTTTACCAAACGGGTGTTTAACGAAACGTTCATCGCTCATGCCCATGACGCTGGTTTTATTCCTTTTCTTTGTCGGGTCGGCAGGCCGCAGACAAAAGGCAAAATTAAATCCTTAGCGGGATTGGTTGACCGCTTAAAAGTTTACAGCAACGAAGTAATCGATGCTGAAGATTTTGCTTCAGTGGTCAGACGGTTTAGTCAAAAGATCAACTATGAGAAATCACAAGCCACAGGTAAGCCCCCAATTGAACTCTGGCGTAAAGAAAAAGAGTATCTCATGATTATGATCCAGAACTTCTCGAATCTTATACTGAAACCATTATTGAAAGAAAAGTCAGTAAAGAATCGATTGTTGTGTTTAATAATTGCAAATACTCATTACCTACAAAATATATTGGCGGAACTGTGCAGCTAAAACACGACGACAATAATCTTTACCTTTGTCATAACGGCAGTTTAGTTCGAACGCACGTTTTAAGTAAAAAAAGATTTAACTATCAGCGGGAAGACATGAGAGAAATTGTTGAAAGTGATCTTTACCATGATCGAGATGATGAAATCATTGATGCCTTCGTTGATAAAAATATGCAGCAGTTTGATGAGTTGGGGTAAACAATGAGCCGTTACCAAGAATTAGAAAACAACTTAAAACTTCTTAATTTAAAATGCTTTGCTGCTTGTCTTCCAGGAGTGTTCGATGATCAAAAGAAGCGTCAAATTTCCTTAGTGGATGCCTTATATGAACTGAGTTATCAAGATCAGCAGCGGATTGAAAGATGAATTAAACAAGCCCGCTTTCCTTATCAAAAAGATCTATTGGATTTTGATTTTAGTTTTCAGCCAAGTATTAATCAGGCAGAAATTGAAGATCTGAATTCTTTAAGATTCCTGGCTGAACAGCAGAATGTACTATTCGTTGGGAATTCAGGGGTTTGCAAGACTCATTTAGCAACCGCTCTGGGGATAGAATGCTGCCGCCAGGGAGAACGAACTCGTTTTATCCAGTGCGGTGAATTAATCCGCCAGTTAGAGGCAGCTTATGATCAAAACCGGGAGAAGGAACTTTTACAGAAATTCTTCGGCTATTCAGTCTTGATCATTGATGAGATTGGTTATTTACCAATCAGTCGAATAGGCGCCGAGTTATTTTTCCAATTAATTGAAAAGAGGTATGAAAGAAAGACCAATATCATTACTACCAATATTGCTTTATCCCAGTGGGGCACGGTCTTCAGTGATAAGAAGTTAGCTAATCCGATATTAGATCGGTTAATCCACCGTTCAAGAGTGATTAAGATCACCGGACAATCTTACCGAATGAGAGGGCACGTCATTTCAAGCAGTAAAAATTAAGAAGAAGTAAAAAGCGCGAATGAAGAAAGCAAGCCAGCGATAAATAATCAGACTGGAGAAATTGGGCATCATGAAACCGGGATTGATCAATTCCGGAAACAGGATTCAGAAGAGTTAAACATCGGCAACAGCCGGCTGCAGGCTAAATATCTAGGAGAAAGTCAAAACAGCCAAAGCCAATCTTAAGTTGAGAAGTGAATGATGATTGTGAAACCTACGAATAATTCAGGGGTAGAATCACTAGTGAAGTGATTTCCAAAGCGGGAAAATAATAGAACAAGCTAAGAAAGAAATGAAAAGAGAAAGGAGATTAACTGGATCAAGATCCTGGAAAAAAAGACAAAAATATTCCGGAAAATTAGGGCATGAAAACACCGCTCTTGACATTCAACTAACTCAAGAATAATTTGTGCTTGTTCATCATTGATTGGTGTCAGCATCCACTCATCGATAATTAACAGATTGACTTTCTTATACCGTTCAATAATCTTTCTGAAATCTCCATTAGCTTCATGTTTTGCCACCGCTAAATCATCCAAAAGTTCCGGTAAGCGTAAATATTTTACTTTATAAAACTGTTGGCAGGCTTCCGTTCCCAAAGCAATTGCCATCCAAGTTTTCCCGCAACCGGCTGCTCCTTTAAGAATAATATTGTGACTCTCTTTAATATAATTTCCAGTCGCTAAACTTAGAATTAGATTTCGGTCCAGCTGGCGGTCTTCTCGGTAATCGATGTCAGAGACGCAAGGTTCGTGGGTGGAAAAATTAGCCTGCCGGATTAAGCGGGTTAGGCGGTTAGATTGTTGATTGTCATAAGCTCCATCGACAATGAGCTGAAAGCGATCATCAAAGCTCATACCTTGGTAATCTGGATTCTGTTCTTGGATTTCTAAAGCCTCAGCCATTGCTGTCAGTCTCAATTCTCTTAATTTTCGTTTAGTTTCATCAGTAATCATTATTTGTTTTTCCTTTCAAAATATTCAGCACCTCGTGAAAATCCATGACTCTCCTGCTCAGGTGCTTTGGTTACAGCTAACTGTTGTTTATTTTTTAAAACTCGTTCAATCGCTGAAATGGAAGGTGCGTTGGCAATTTTATTTACTTTTATACAGGCAGCTTCGATTTCAACTGGAGCATAATTACGTGCTAATCCTTTAAATCTAAACGCTGCCTTAAGCCCCTGCTTCTCACTAGGTGCTGATTTTAAGAGATAGCGCATTACCTTGAGAGTATTGATGCCGACTCCTTCAGCCCATTTCGTTGCGGTTTCTATCGTATGGTCAAGGTAAAGCTGATGATTGGCTGGTAAGTGATCATGGTTGGTTGAGAATTGACCATATTTACCTTTTAACCGTTTATGGCTCGCAATTCGATTCCCTTGGTAGAATATTTCTACTAGATCCTTGGTCAATTTGATCTGAACCTGGTTTGAGATATACTCGTAGGGAACGCTATAAAATTGACTTTCAACGTTGACGTGGTAATCTCGTTGAACAGAAGCTTTTTTCCAGCTTGTCATTTTGTAGGGCTCAGCGGGTAATGGTTTTAGGGCAAATTGTTCTTCTTTTTTGAATGCTGTTAACCTGTTGCCTGCTTTATGTTTTTTACTAAAAGGCCGCTCGTTGAACTCGCTAAGTTTCTGACGAACGGCTTTATTTAGCTCTTCAAGTGTAAAGAATTGTTGATTCCTTAATGCAGCAATCACCCAAGTTGAAAGAATTCCAACGGTTTTTTCGACACTTGGTTTATCTTTGGGTTTTCTAACTTTGGCGGGCATGGCAATTGTATTGCAGTATTCAGCTAAATCTCGATATGCATCATTTAACACCGCTTCGCCCTGCCGATACTTTTTAACACCGGTTTTCAGATTATCGGAGATTAGGTATTGAGTTACTCCTCCGAAAAATTCATAGGCATGTAAATGTGCAGTTAACCATGATTCTTCCTTCATTGAAAGAAATGCTTCACAGTAACTATAAGAACTGCAAGGAAGCGTGGCAACAAATAGATAAGTAGGGATTAACTCTCCTGAATCAGAGTCAATGATTTTCAGAGTTGACCCCGCCCAATCAACTTCCATAACTATTCCAGGCTTGTGATGAATTCGCATTGTAGCTTTGCACTTTTGTGCATAAGCACGGTAATACTGACAGTAAGTCCGGTAAGCATAAGGAACTTTATGGTTCTGACGGCATTCTTGTTCATACTCATAGTAGGTAATGATAGCGTGACGTTTGGTTTAGCCAGCTCATTGTGCATTTGTTCAAAGTTGGGAACTTGGCGCCCCTTAGCTTTTGGGTGTTTCTGGGGAAAGAGCAGAGATTCCAGCCAAAGATCAGTAATTTCATCTTTAAATGGCGGACCAATCTGATGAAGTTCAGCCTGTTTGATGACTTCTGCAATTTTTGGGCGAGAATTGCCGATAATAGCAGCAATTTCTCTGTGAACTATTCCTTGGGCATAAAGCTCAAGAATTTTACGATAATGGATCAAAATAAACCTCCTGTAAGATAGAATTGGCATGCTTGAAAGCGCATGCCTCTAAAGTATACAGGAAGTTTTAAAGTAGTGGACTATTTCGTGGCAGAGAGTGGCCTATTTTGATGGCATTCTTCAGAAGTTCAAGCTAAATGCCGGTATTAAAGTAATTCAAATAAAATTCTAAACCGAAAAGAAAGGCTCACAATTCTGATTTTAAGAATAACAGAATCGCGAGCCTTTTAATATACGTCGGTTATTTGGTACATACGTTAACAGAACCAACACAAAAAGCTCCCAATTCAGTCTCTCGACTGTCTTGGAAGCTTCTTTCTTTGGTACTTATGTTATGAACTCTTGTATTTAGCTTGTGCTAAAACCCAGTTCTAACGAATCTTTGCGTAATACAGGATTATTTCTTTGCCGTCAGTACCCATAGTTCCTTTCAGCTTACTTTCCTGACCCGGTATCAATGTATAGCCTCTCGGTGCTTTATGTGCACTGTCATTAATATCAAAGTCATAATCTGAACCCTCCTCTATAGAAGTTTGGAAGTCTTTTAATCCTCTAACACCTCTTGTTGAAGGAAGTTGTTCCTTATGTATAACTTTCAAAATATGTGTTGCCTTTGATTGAGGGCTCAAATACACATTTATATCTTGAGATTGAGTTGTATATGTTGGATTTTCTGGCTGTTTCAGATTCATACTTGATAACTCACTATTAGATGTATAGGAGTAGCCCGTATGAGCATTAATAAAGTCCGAAACATAATTACTTGCAGCATCTAATTTTAATACATCTCCCGTCCTATAAGAGGCTTTAGGATTAGAATTTGAATCAGGATTCTCTTTTGGAGTTACAGTTCCGAGTTCTTTCAACGTTTTAGCATCTAAAAAGTGAACTGTAATATTACTTTGTGCTTCACCAATAACATAAACTGTCTGAACTCCACTTGTAACACCATACACTAATTCTGGTTGCGTCAAACTACTTCCCAAATCATCTAACTCAGCTTTACTTGCTACATGATATCCTGCTGGAACATGTCCTTTGACCTCGTCACTATCTACCTTTAAGTTGTCGCCGGTTACATGTCCTGATGGGATATATGGCATACCTACTTTCTTCGTAGGATCGGAAGCATTTACAAATTGGATTGAAATGTTATCTATTGAATCGGCTGTATAGTAATAAGTAACTTCATGTCCGCCATCAGCTGTTAGTTCCCATGTATCAGGTTGTTGGTTTGGAACAATTGTATAGCCTGCAGGTGCTTTTTGTTCTGGATCATCTGGACTAACTGTTACGTTATCTCCGATTATGCCACCTTTATAAGTATCAGTCATTCTAGGTACATTTTTTGTTGTGCCTTTAAGATAATGATGAACCGTTACTCTGCTTGATGCATGACTTGTACCATCAACTACATCTCCTGCTACATATACAGTTTGTGTCTGTGGAGTTGTTGAGAACTCTAGGTTTTTATCTGGTTGTTTATTACCATTCAGTTCACCATTTTCTGCATAGTGATAACCCGTTTGTTTCAGCGTGTTATCAATATAACTTCCAGCAGTTTTGCTTGTAAGATCTAAAGTATCGCCAGTCTTACCCTTTGGAGAATCAGTCTTAACAGTCTTACCATTCTTCGCGTTTACAAAGTTAATTGTAACGTTACTTTGTTCTTTAGCTGTGTAATAGAAGGTAATATCACCTGTACTGTCAGGCTTAAACTTATAAGCTGTCTCTTTAGATTCAGAAGATAAAGTATACCCTGCTATTGGTGCTGTTGGTTGAACTTTGATAGTTTCTCCAACACGTCCATTCATTGTGATATCAGGCATTCCTGGAACGTTTGTTTCAGTATTATTCGGTCCTTTAATCTTATGATGAACAGTTAGTGCATTACTTGCAGTAGTTTCTTTACCAACAACATAAACAATTGGATTTTCAGTTGGTGCTTGTGGTCCATACGTTGGATTTACGGGTCTTGTTAATCCCTTATCCTTCAATTCAGGATCAGTTGCCAATTGATATCCATTTGGCACTGCACTCTTGATCTCTGGATCATTACTTAGATCTAATTCATCCCCTGTGAAGTGGTTCTGAGGAGTGCTATGACCAACGATATCTTTGCCAGCACCATTGATGTTAACAAAGTCTACTGTGATGTTTGTTTGCGTATTTGCCGTGTAGTAGAAAGCAATTTCGCCCGGCTTGCTGTTATCAGTCTTAGGTTTGAACGTATAGTTAATGGTATTTTCGCCATTAGCTATGCTATAGCCTGGTACAGCTTGGGTTGGTTGGACTGGGAGAATCTGTCCAACTCTTCCGCCCTTCTTGATATCATCCATCCCCGGTACTTTAACCGGCTTACCCTTGGCATCTTTCTTATCCTTAATGTAATGGTGGATGATTAAGGAGTTACTGTCATTCTCGCCAATGTCATCACCAATAACCCAGATTGCGGGATCTTGTTTCTGATCTGTATATGATGGATTCTTTGGCTGTTCAACCTTATTACCATTCTTATCCTTCAACTCATCTTCTTTAGCGACATGATAGCCCGGTGGTAAATGTCCTGCCACATCTTTATCTACGATATCAATCGTATCTCCAGTATGATGACCAGTTGGCGTATATGTAGGTTCTACTGGATCACCTGTTGTTACATCAGTAAAGTGAATGTGAATGTTGTCATTCTGGTCTGCCGTGTAGTAGAAGGTGATCTCTCCTGGCTTACTGTTGTCATCCTTTGGCTTGAAGGTATAGTCAACAGCTTGCGAAGTTGGATCTAGAGTATAACCTGCTGCTGCTTTTGTTGGTTTAACATTAATAGTCTGACCAACTCGTCCACCTTGTTTGATATCTGGCATCGTTGGTACTGGTACATCTTTACCATCTTTATCCTTCATCATGTGATGGATGATTAATGCATTGGCATCATCTTTGCCAATTGTATCTCCAATAACCCAAACTGCGGGATCTTGTTTCTGATCTGTATATGATGGATTCTTTGGCTGTTCAACCTTATTACCATTCTTATCCTTCAACTCATCTTCTTTAGCGACATGATAGCCCGGTGGTAAATGTCCTGCCACATCTTTATCTACGATATCAATCGTATCTCCAGTATGATGACCGGTTGGCGTATATGTAGGTTCTACTGGATCACCTGTTGTTACATCAGTAAAGTGAATGTGAATGTTGTCATTCTGGTCTGCCGTGTAGTAGAAGGTGATCTCTCCTGGCTTACTGTTGTCATCCTTTGGCTTGAAGGTATAGTCAACAGCTTGCGAAGTTGGATCTAGAGTATAACCTGCTGCTGCTTTTGTTGGTTTAACATTAATAGTCTGACCAACTCGTCCACCTTGTTTGATATCTGGCATCGTTGGTACTGGTACATCTTTACCATCTTTATCCTTCATCATGTGATGGATGATTAATGCATTGGCATCATCTTTGCCAATTGTATCTCCAATAACCCAGATTGCGGGATCTTGTTTCTGATCTGTATATGATGGATTCTTTGGCTGTTCAACCTTATTACCATTCTTATCCTTCAACTCATCTTCTTTAGCGACATGATAGCCCGGTGGTAAATGTCCTGCCACATCTTTATCTACGATATCAATCGTATCTCCAGTATGATGACCGGTTGGAGTGTAAGTAGGAGTTACTTCGTCACCTGTTGTTACGTCAGTAAAGTGAATGTGAATGTTGTCATTCTGGTCTGCCGTGTAGTAGAAGGTGATCTCTCCTGGCTTACTGTTGTCATCCTTTGGCTTGAAGGTATAGTCAACAGCTTGCGAAGTTGGATCTAGAGTATAACCTGCTGCTGCTTTTGTTGGTTTAACATTAATAGTCTGACCAACTCGTCCACCTTGTTTGATATCTGGCATCGTTGGTACTGGTACATCTTTACCATCTTTATCCTTCATCATGTGATGGATGATTAATGCATTGGCATCATCTTTGCCAATTGTATCTCCAATAACCCAAACTGCGGGATCTTGTTTCTGATCTGTATATGATGGATTCTTTGGCTGTTCAACCTTATTACCATTCTTATCCTTCAACTCATCTTCTTTAGCGACATGATAGCCCGGTGGTAAATGTCCTGCCACATCTTTATCTACGATATCTATCGTATCTCCCGTGTGATGACCAGTTGGCGTATATGTAGGTTCTACTGGATCACCTGTTGTTACATCAGTAAAGTGAATGTGAATGTTGTCATTCTGGTCTGCCGTGTAGTAGAAGGTGATCTCTCCTGGCTTACTGTTGTCATCCTTTGGCTTGAAGGTATAGTCAACAGCTTGCGAAGTTGGATCTAGAGTATAACCTGCTGCTGCTTTTGTTGGTTTAACATTAATAGTCTGACCAACTCGTCCACCTTGTTTGATATCTGGCATCGTTGGTACTGGTACATCTTTACCATCTTTATCCTTCATCATGTGATGGATGATTAATGCATTGGCATCATCTTTGCCAATTGTATCTCCAATAACCCAGATTGCGGGATCTTGTTTCTGATCTGTATATGATGGATTCTTTGGCTGTTCAACCTTATTACCATTCTTATCCTTCAACTCATCTTCTTTAGCGACATGATAGCCCGGTGGTAAATGTCCTGCCACATCTTTATCTACGATATCAATCGTATCTCCAGTATGATGACCGGTTGGAGTGTAAGTAGGAGTTACTTCGTCACCTGTTGTTACGTCAGTAAAGTGAATGTGAATGTTGTCATTCTGGTCTGCCGTGTAGTAGAAGGTGATCTCTCCTGGCTTACTGTTGTCATCCTTTGGCTTGAAGGTATAGTTAACAGCTTGCGAAGTTGGATCTAGAGTATATCCAGCTGCTGCTTTTGTTGGTTTAACATTAATAGTCTGACCAACTCGTCCACCTTGTTTGATATCTGGCATCGTTGGTACTGGTACATCTTTACCATCTTTATCCTTCATCATGTGATGGATGATTAATGCATTGGCATCATCTTTGCCAATTGTATCTCCAATAACCCAGATTGCGGGATCTTGTTTCTGATCTGTATATGATGGATTCTTTGGCTGTTCAACCTTATTACCATTCTTATCCTTCAACTCATCTTCTTTAGCGACATGATAGCCCGGTGGTAAATGTCCTGCCACATCTTTATCTACGATATCAATCGTATCTCCAGTATGATGACCGGTTGGAGTGTAAGTAGGAGTTACTTCGTCACCTGTTGTTACGTCAGTAAAGTGAATGTGAATGTTGTCATTCTGGTCTGCCGTGTAGTAGAAGGTGATCTCTCCTGGCTTACTGTTGTCATCCTTTGGCTTGAAGGTATAGTTAACAGCTTGCGAAGTTGGATCTAGAGTATATCCAGCTGCTGCTTTTGTTGGTTTAACATTAATAGTCTGACCAACTCGTCCACCTTGTTTGATATCTGGCATCGTTGGTACTGGTACATCTTTACCATCTTTATCCTTCATCATGTGATGGATGATTAATGCATTGGCATCATCTTTGCCAATTGTATCTCCAATAACCCAAACTGCGGGATCTTGTTTCTGATCTGTATATGATGGATTCTTTGGCTGTTCAACCTTATTACCATTCTTATCCTTCAACTCATCTTCTTTAGCGACATGATAGCCCGGTGGTAAATGTCCTGCCACATCTTTATCTACGATATCAATCGTATCTCCAGTGTGATGTCCTGTTGGTGTATATACAGGGGTTACCTCTTTACCTGTAGTGACATCAGTAAAGTGAATATGAATGTTGTCATACTGATTTGCCGTGTAGTAGAAGGTGATCTCGCCTGGCTTCTTTGGATCAAAAGTATACGACGTTTCCTGGGAAGCTGGGTCTAAAGTATATCCAGCTGCTGCTTTGGTTGGTTGAACCTTAATAGTTTGACCAACTCGTCCGCCTTTCTTGATATCTGGCATCGTTGGTACTGGAACATCTTTACCGTCCTTATCCTTCATCATGTGATGGATGATTAATGCATTGGCATCATCTTTGCCAATTGTATCTCCAATAACCCAGATTGCGGGATCTTGTTTCTGATCTGTATATGATGGATTCTTTGGCTGTTCAACCTTATTACCATCCTTATCTTTCAACTCATCTTCTTTAGCTACATGATATCCCGGTGGTAAATGTCCTGCCACATCTTTACCGATGATATCAAGTTCATCACCAGTGTGATGACCCGTTGGCGTATATGTAGGTTCTACTGGATCACCTGTTGTGACATCAGTAAAGTGAATCGTAATATTGTCGTACTGATTTGCCGTGTAGTAGTAGATAACTTCATGCCCCGTACCAACTTGTAAAGTCCACGTATCTGATTTCTGATTAGGAACGATCGTATATCCAGCTGGTGCTGCCTGTTCTGGATCGCCAGGGTTAACCGTTATCGTATCACCAATGTTTCCACCAATTTGACGGTCTTTCTTAACAGGAATAGTTGTTGGAGTGTTGTCAGGTTTTCTTAAGTAATAGTGAACAGTTACAGCATTTGTGTCCGTAGGTTGAACCTTATCACCTGTGATATAAACGGTTAATGATTGAGCAACAGGACCATACTTTGGACTATTTGGTTGAACTTTACCCTTTAATTCATCTGTTGTTGAGTAGTGGTAACCATTAGGTATGATATCGCTTAGGAATGAACTATTAGCGCTCAGATCCAAAGTGTCGCCAGTTTTAGGGGTACCAGGAGCTACTGCGTCGGTTTTCAAAGTTTGATTAGTATTAGTTGCGACCAAGGAAACCTTGATATTGTTTGTCTGACCGACTGTAATCTTAGCAGTATCAGATGTATATGTCTTTTGATCAAATCCGTAAGTATAAACGTATTTAATCTTATATTCGCCATCGTGTTTAGTAATTTGATCTAATGCGACTGGATTATCTTTAGAGTCAGTAACCACTGCTTTTACTGCGGGATCATTCCAAGCAAGGACGCCACCAACAGCACTTCTTCCGCTAGTAAAGTTATTTGCGGCGCTGAATGTATCTCCTACGGAATAGTGATAGTCTTTAACCTGAATATTTCCTAAGAAGATCGGCAAAGTAACATTAATTGTTTTGTTTGCAACCCCAAGAGAAGATAGATCAATCGTCACTGTATATTTAATACTAGTCATTCCTGGATTAATCTTAAATGTATCTCTATTTGAATCATAAGTTGCGTTTTGAACGTTAGATATGGTTACTGGCAAACGTGTTCCATTGGTTCGAGTCCATTGCACCACATCTGGATTTTTAAGGTAGCCATCTTTATCAGGAATATGGTAATTAATATCTGTAAAATCAGTTAAAAATTTTTCTGTCTGACCCCAGTTGTCACTATAGAGATGTTTATAATTTTTAAAGACGTAATCAACGTTTGTAAAATGTGTTAAAGGAGATTCACTATGACCAACTAAAGTACTAATTATGTTTCCTGGGTTAATTAATCCGGTCAAAGTTGTTGGTAAATATAAATAAGTTAGCTTTGGACATGCCCAAAAGATTTCCCAAAAATTCTCGTTTACGTTACTTGGACCCAATTCTTTAATAGATTGGCTAATAGAAGTTACCCCTTCGCTCAACGTAAAAGAAACTAAGTTTGGCAAAGTCCCAATTGTACCGGCATATAAAGTTTTTACAGTTCCAGGAACAACTAATGAAGTGATTCGGGAATTGTTAATGAGGCCATTAGGAGTGCCATTTACTCCATCTCCAAACCCCCCATAATTACCATCAATTCTGGTTACTGTATAAGTCTGCCCGTCTTTAGGATTGACAATCTTGGGTGGTATATTAACCCTTGATTCTTGCCCATTAAATTTTTTCATATAGGCAGTTCCATCAGCGTTATATTGCCAAGTAAATTCGCTCGCTGGAGTGTAATCAGTGTCTCCATCCTGAGGCGTCAATTGAGGACCTATGACAGGGGCATCCTTGCCAGGTCCTATATTTATAATATTTGGGGTAAAGCTTGGCATTAAGCTATTTCCCTTGTTAACAGCAGATGTGGAACTTGTTGTTAGGTTATTTGATGTTGCTGTTATTTGGGTCACATTTTTACTTGTATCGTCGGCTTTCGTTAATGTGGACCCCAATCCAATGCTAACAAAAAAGCCAAATGTAGTGATGCCAGCAACAAGCCAATGTTTACCAGCTTTATACATCTTATAATGAACTTTTTCGTCCATTAATCTGTTTTTCTGATTCTTAAATCTCAACTACATATCCTCCATATAAATATATAACCATCAAAAGATCAACTCTAATGACAGAATTATTTTAACATAAACTTGATTGTTTCCGCCAAAAAAAGAAAAACATCATTAATTAGTTTGCACAATTGCGATATTTGCGATTAAAAGCGTGGTCTATCCTCACTTAATTAAATAAGATTAATCCTGTTGAGTTATGTTGCAAGCCCGATTTAATTTAGAAAGTGAAATCAGATCAACAGTAAGCAGTATTTAGTCTCCGAATTACTAAAAATTAATCCCTTTTGACAAGATTATTATACAACATATAAATCGAAGATAGTTAAAAATGTCCAGAAAATTATTTTCAAATTTCTGATTATATTTACAATTGATTTTTAATTTATACGAAAACGGTCGCTCATTATTGAAGTCTATCAATGCTCCGTGCATATTATATTTGAGGGTCTAAATTAGGGGCATCTTATAAACGTAATTTTGAAATTTTGTTTCTTATTTCGGAAACACATCTTTTGTATTTATCATCAAAAAAATTATTCGAATTAAAATATATGTGATATAATTCTCTTTTGTAAAATATCTATTGGTTATCTAGGAGGAAAGTTTTTTGAAACTAAATAGAAGAAAATATATGTTAATGGACGAAAAGGTTCATTATAAGATGTACAAATCAGGTAAAAGTTGGGTAGTTGCTGGAATTACTGCCTTTGGTCTTTGCCTTGCTGTTGGTTTGCCTACAGCATCAGTTAATGCTGCTACCAAGGCAAGCGAAGTAAAATTAACAGCAAAGAGCAACGCTAATCAAAATGCAGAATTGATGCGTCAGTTTAGTGGTAATCCACTGCTTAAGGATTCAGGCTTGACTTTAGCACAACAATATACACAGCTTACTACTGCTAACTCTGCACCAGTATTTGGTAAAATCATTACTGGTAAAGATACTTATCTACGTTATTTCTACGGGGACGGAACTACTGCACCACTTGCAAGCATTTATGCAAGTGATGCAACTGGACAAATTACTGGCGGGGGAAGTGTTTCACTTTATGGAGCACTCCCAAACTTTAACGTCATAAACAAAACTACAGGTCAAGTTCTTAGTAATGCTCTTTATGATTCTGGTCGTCGACGTGGACGAATTAAGATCGGAATCAATAATGATATGCAAACTCTTGCTGGGCCAATCCAAGGGAGTCAAAGACTTTACTACATCGGAACCGAACCTAGTAAGAATAATGATCCTAGTGATCCTGAATTAAATCAGAACTTGATTGTTAAATATTCTTCTGACTATTTAATTAAGGGCAAGACTTATACGATGGATTACACGCAAACGTTTAAGCCTAATGGTAGCTACGTTAACTACACTATTTCTGCTCGTAACGTTACCGGTTTGGCAAGTGGTAATCAAAATGACCCTGCTAACGATTTGCCAGGATTATTCTTTGAATCAGACTTCGATACATACTTTATGGATCAAGGTGACTCAGCTCCAATGTACTATATCGCAAATAATGCTGGATTATTTAGTAGAGGTAAAGGGCCTGACGGAAATACATATCGTTTAAATTATTACTTTAATACTCCGACTTCTCCAACTGGCTGGGTAAGTCCAGGTAATGCTTACGACGATGCTAAGAGACTATTTCCTACACCTGATTCTCTAGGTAGTAAAGTTCCAAAAGGTCAAGCCCCTCATAAAGATGGCGAATACGCTACAACTACTCCTGTAAGTGATCCAGGACTTTTCATGGTTTGGAAAGGTCAGGATTTAAAAGTTGGCGAATCGCGTGAACTTAGTTATCAAACTGGGATGATCAATGAAAATGCTGAAACAGCTGTTATTAAGTTGGACAAAGAATCTGAGAGATATACTGGTAAGAATGACTATACAGTAACGGGTAAAGTATCAGACAAAGATACTACAGCTTTGCCATTGAAATATTATTATAGTATCGATGGTGGAACAGAAATTGAGTTTACTGGTCCAGTGTTAACTGATAATACTGAGAAACCATTCTCTTTTGTGATTCCTAAAGATAAGTTGACCGTCGGAGATACCCATCAGATTGCAGTATTTACTGTCGATCAATATGGTCAAACATCTCCAAACCAATATATGCAGTTGACCGCCGAGGCAAATCTTGATGTAAAAGATGTTAATCATTTCGTTGGTGACACATTTGATAAGTATGAAGGTTTAATTGGGGGCGAAGAAGTTAATGGCGATCCAATTAAGAATACAAGTGTTGACGTTACTATTACGGGACCTGATGGCAAAGTAGTTGATGCTGCTGATGTAACAAAGAATCCTGGTAAATACACGATTACATATTCATACACATATGGTAACGATTCTACTAAAATCACTAAACAGTCGACTGTTAATATCTATGCACCTAATGATCCTACTCACGGGGCAGATTTTACCGTTAAACCATCAAAAACTTATTACAAGGATGATAAATTCAATCCAGAAGACCTCTTTGTTAGTGGTTGGAAACATGATAGCACTGGAGCAAAGGTTGATCTAGAGTTTAAAGACTTAACTCATGTAAATAACACAGTTCCTAATTCAAGTTTAAATCCAACTGATGATGATTTAACGAAAAATACTGGAAGCTACGAGGTTGTTTATAACTATCCTTACGGAAATAATGGTCAGGTTAGCTCTCAGAAGACTAATATAAGTATTGTTGATCGTAAATATATCACTTTAAAATATGTCGATCAAAAGGGTAATGAGATTGATCCTAAGTTCTTGACAGATTTGAAAGATAATTTGACTAGTGGACAGCATAGCCTTCCTTACGGATCTGATTTTACAGTTACACCCGTAAATGCTTTATCACTCAATGGTAAAGAAGTTTATACTTTAGATCACTTTGAGGTTGACGGTGTTAAGCAAAACGCTGCTAGTTCTAAGTTAACTTTCGGTGACAACGATCAAGTAGTTAAAGTTGTGTATAACGGATCAGCTGCTAATAACATCACAGTAGAATTTGTTGACGTTGATCATCCAGAGAAACCAGTATCTTCTGACAATCCAGCAGGTAATATTGGTGAAGAATTAGATCTTGGTAAGAATGGCGCTGGCGTTGCTAAATTACCAAATGGTTACCACTATGCCGATGCTTCAGAATTAAAACCAGGACAAAAACAGCCACAAGCTAATCCTACTTTTGATACAGATGCAAAAAAAGAAACAGTTTATGTAGTTGGTGACGTTATCGCTCCGGGTGCTACAAACGGATTAATTGTTCATCATATGATGAAGGATAAGAATGGTAATGATGTACCAGTTCCAACGATGAAAGATATTCAGATGGGTGGACGTGTTGGTCAGACTATCAAAGTTAAACCAACAGAAGCTGCAGCAGGCTATACTTTGGATCCAACTGCAAAAGCTACTGATTACACTTTTGCACCAAATACTAGCACTAGCACACCAGGAGAAATCACTTTCTACTACACCGCAAATCAATATGACAACATTCATATCAGCTTCACGGATGTTACAAATAAAAAAGAAGTGAAGCCAGTTTATACACCAACAGGTAATCATACTGGCGATAGTCTTGATCTCTCTTCTCCAAAAGATAATCCTAATTCTGATTTAGCAGGACATCTGCCAGATGGTTATCATGTTGCAACAGGTGCTGAATTAGTCGGCGAAGATGGTACAACAGCGAAACAGCCAGCTAATCCAACATATACTTCTGAAGATCAATATCCGTCAATTTGGGTTATTGGTAATGATATTAGCGAAAATGACGCTAATGCACTAACAATCCACCACATGATGAAAGACAAGAACGGTAATGACGTTCCAGTTCCAACAATGAAGGACATTAAGAAGGGTGGACGCGTTGGCCAGACTATTAATGTTAAACCAACACCAGCAGCAGATGGCTATAGTACAGATCCAGTATCAAAAGCTGTTGATTATACTTTTGATCCAAAGAAACCAGGCGAGATTACTTTCTACTATACTGCTGATATTCAAGACAATATTAAGGTTGATTTCCAGGATGTTAACAACAGTAATGTTAGCGTTGGTTCTGAAGTTCCTAAGGGCAATCACACAGGAGATACCCTTGATCTATCTACAGTTAAACTTCCTGATGGTTATCATGTAGCAACTGATGATGAATTAGTAGGTAAGACAGGTTCAGATGGCAATCAGCTTAAGCAACCAGACAATCCAGTTTATAAACCAGGCAGTACGATTGTTCCGGTTCCAGTTTATGTTGTTGGTAATGATATTGCTGAAGGCGATGTAAATGCGTTGACCATTCACCACTATCTCAAAGACAAGACTGATAAAGATGGCAATCCAGTTAAGGTTCCAGGCATGGAAGACATCAAGAAGGGTGGAAAAGTTGGCGAAACGATCTCGATCCAACCAACACCAGCAGCGCCTGGATATGATTTTGTATCTCAATCAGACACTAGCTATAAATTTGACCCTAAGAAGCCAGGAACTGTTAACTTGTATTACAAGCCTTCTTCTTTAAGTAATATTACAGTAGACTTTGTTAACATCAATGGTTCGGGTAAGGATGTAGTAGGTACGGGTACTCCTACACTTCACTTCACAGGGGATGAATTAGATTTAAGTAACGACCCAGAGATCAAGAGTGCAGTGCCGAACGGATATCAATTGGCAAGTGATGACGAATTGAAGGCTAAGGGATTAACAAGACCCCAAAACCCAACATATGGACCACAAGCACCAAAGGAAAATCCAATCGTTTATGTTGTTGGTAAAGAAACTACTGCAAGTAATGCATTAACTGTTCATCATAAGATTAAAGGACCGAATAATACTGAAACAAACGTTCCAGGAATGTCTGATATCACAATGAATGGACGTGTTGGAGAAACTATCAAAGTTCAACCAACAGCACCAATAGCAGGGTATACTTTAGCTTCTGAATCTAAAGAGACAGCTTATAAGTTTAAGCCTGACAGTACAGGTGATATTACCTTCTATTACACAGCTAAAGAACAAAGTAACGTTACAATTAACTTTGTAAACGCGAAGAATGGTAAAACTGTTAAGACTGATTCTCCAAAGGGTAAGACTGGTGATACTTTAGATCTCACAAGTGTAGGTCCTGATAGCTATATTAAGAAGACAATTCCAGCAGGATATCACTATGCAACAAATGGTGAACTGAATGGTAATTCTCAGCCAGATAAAAACCTAGAGTTCTCAACAACTCCACAGACACAAACTGTATATGTAGCAGGAGATGTAGTTGATGGCACAAGTCATGCATCAAGCAGAGTAACGATTCACCATTATCTTAAAGGCACTGCTACTCCTGTACCAGGCATGGGGGAAGTTGGAACTGGAAATAGTTATAAAGGTGGCATAATCGGAGATAACGTAACAGTTAGTCCAGATGATCCAGAACAAAAAGCACCTGCAGGCTATACAATTGTTCCAAACCAACAACCTGATACATGGGAACTAACAGCTGATGGCGGACATGAAGTTACTTATTACTATACAGCCGATTCAATAGATAACATTTCAATCCAATTTGTAAATGCTTCCGATCCTACGAAGAAAGTAGGTATGCCATATATCCCATCAGGACATGTAACCGGCGACAACTTAAAGGTAGATAGTGACGAGGTCAAAGGACATGTTCCAGCAGGATATCATGTAGCAAGTAAAGCTGAGTTAGATGATTTGGGAAGTAGTTTGACGCAACCAGAATTAGTGTATGGTGTTACAAGTGGAGTTCAGACAGTTTATGTTATTGGTGAAGCACAAAGTAATATTACAGTTCACTTTTTAGATGCTAAAACGTTGAAAGAACTCGGAACTGTAACTCCAAAAGAGAATCCTGATTCAAATTCTAATCCTAAAGCCTCTTATAGGACGGGAGATGTATTAAAATTAGATGCTGCAAGTAATTATGTTTCGGACTTTATTAATGCTCATACGGGCTACTCCTATACATCTAATAGTGAGTTATCAAGTATGAATCTGAAACAGCCAGAAAATCCAACATATACAACTCAATCTCAAGATATAAATGTGTATTTGAGCCCTCAATCAAAGGCAACACATATTTTGAAAGTTATACATAAGGAACAACTTCCTTCAACAAGAGGTGTTAGAGGATTAAAAGACTTCCAAACTTCTATAGAGGAGGGTTCAGATTATGACTTTGATATTAATGACAGTGCACATAAAGCACCGAGAGGCTATACATTGATACCGGGTCAGGAAAGTAAGCTGAAAGGAACTATGGGTACTGACGGCAAAGAAATAATCCTGTATTACGCAAAGATTCGTTAGAACTGGGTTTTAGCACAAGCTAAATACAAGAGTTCATAACATAAGTACCAAAGAAAGAAGCTTCCAAGACAGTCGAGAGACTGAATTGGGAGCTTTTTGTGTTGGTTCTGTTAACGTATGTACCAAATAACCGACGTATATTAAAAGGCTCGCGATTCTGTTATTCTTAAAATCAGAATTGCGAGCCTTTCTTTTGTGGTACGCATCATCTTGGTTGTGCCCGCCTTCAACTTTCACATTGATCAAAAAAAGAACCACAATTCTTCTATAATCATAGAAGAATTGCGGTTCGCAATGTGAACAGATAAATTATATGTCCAAAATAATAATATTAACGAATTCTTGAGTAATATAAAATAACTACTGTATCACGTTCAACTGTTCCATTTGTCTTGCTTTCTTGACCAGGTATTAACGTATAGCCTCTAGGTGCTGCGTGATCCTTATTATTTAAACTAAAGTCATACTGATAACCTGTACGTACCTCCATATCCAAATCTCGCAGACCCTTAACGTCTTTTGATGGGTTCATATAAATACGATGTAGAATCTTGAATCTAACTGGTTTTCCTAAAAGATAAACATTGACATCCTGGGCCTTAGCAAGGAATTTAACCTCAGGTGTTTGTTTTAATCCATTGCCTGCTATTTCACTATCTTTCGCATAAACGTATCCATCAGGAATTTTACTTTTAATATAGCTGCTGGTTTCACTTAAATCTAAAGGTGTACTGCCAATTTCTTCCGTTTTAACATCCTTAGCAAGTTCTTTGCCCTTACCTGCGTCTATAAAGTGGATTGTAATAGTGCTCTTAGCCTTCTTATAGACCAGATCGATACTTTGAGCAGCATTACCAAAGGTTAGCGTATTACTTGGTAATTTGGTATGCGTTGAATCCCCTGTCTTCTCAGCTTGGACAAATTGATAATAAACATCTTTGTCGAAGGTAAGATTAGCTTGTGGATTCAGGGTAAATGTTGATTGATATGGACCAAAATGAGCTCCACTTGCCATATCTTGCGATAGACCGGCTAAGTATTTAGTATCAATTTTATTGCCATCTTGATCCACGTACTCAAGTGTAATTGGCTGCTTGTCAACAACCGTAACATTTGCCGTTGTAGTAACTTCCGGTAATTCCTTGGAGTCATTTGCGCCTGGAATTGGGCGTTTTGGTGTGTACTTGTAAGTTACGGTGTATTCTCCAACTGTACTGGTATCAACTGTTCCAGTATAGTTAACAGTTCTTTCACTGTAGTTAAATTCAGTTCCATCGTAATCAGTTCCTTTATCAAGTGTTGATGCGGGATCCCAAGTGCTGCCTTTAGCGATTGTAATGTCTTTGCCTGTTAGTTTAGCTTGGTTGTTCTTGAAGTGATAAGTGATTACTTGCGGCTGACCGTCTGAGGTAATCTTATCGTTTGTATCTTTAGCAGAAGTAACAGTCACGCCACTTTCAATTTTACCAAGATATCGATCTTTGCCTTCGATTCCATCGACGATAGTTTTAGTATCTTTTAACTCAACGACTTGATCTTTGTTACCACTATCTTGAGTAAGTGGATCATGAAGGTTTGCACCTTGGTCGTCGTCATTGACAAACTTAATGGTTGCGATACTCTTGTAGACTAAGTTGATCTCTTGGACGTCATCTCCAAACGTTAAGGTATAGTCATTTTCAGTTAGGATAGAGCTGCCCTTTTCAACTTTGGTCAATTTATAGCTCGTGTTCCCATCTTTAACTAACGTCTTCGAAGGATTAAGCGTAAAGGTTCCGTGATAAGCTCCGAAATGATCACCGCTCTCCATGCCTTGTGGCAACCCATTTAAATATGAATCATTAATCTTGTTGCCGTCTTGGTCAATGTAATTTAACGTGATAGCTCTTCTTGGATAAACTGTAACCGTTACCGTTGTTGTAACTTCCGACAATTCCTTAAAGTCATTTGTGCCAGGAATTGGTCGTTTTGGTGTGTACTTGTAAGTTACGGTGTAGGTTCCAGCCTTACTGGTATCAATTGTCCCAGTATAGTTAACGGTTCGATCGCTAAAATTAAATTCAGTTCCATTGTAATCAAGCCCTTTATCAAACGAAGCTGCTGGACTCCAGGAAGCACCTTCTGAAAGTGCAAGATCTTTCGCCTTTAAGGATGCCTGATTATTCTTGAAGTGATACGTGATTGTCTGCGGTTTCCCATTTGACTTGATTGTCGAGTTGCCGTTGGTCTCAAAAACAACTGGCGTCTGACTATCACTATCGGCTTTAACGAGATACTTACCATTCTCTTCAATTCCGTCGATAATTTGTTTTGCATCAGCTATCGAAACTATTTCACCATTCTTAGCACCGTCAAGACTCAGTGCATCGTGAAGCGGATTGCCGTCATCGTCATTAATAAATTGAATCTTTAAAACATTCTGGTAAACCAGGTTGATCTCTTGCGCATCATCACCAAAGGTTAAGGTATTGTTTGTTAACGGCGCATGTCTTGCATCGCCGGTCTTCTCCGCTTGAACAAATTTGTAACTGTCACCTAACTTCTCAGGTGCATTGATGGTAAATGTTGAACCATAAGCTCCAAAGTGATCACCATTTTTCATGGCTTCTGGTACACCAGTTAAGTATGAGCTATCAATGTCTTTACCATCTTGGTCAACGTAATGTAGCGTGATCGCCTTTTTCGCATGAACTGTTACCGTCACCATTACTGTAACTTCTGGCAAGTCCACTGGCATTTGCGGGACGTCACTTGTAGTTGGAACTGGGCGTTTTGGCGTATACTTGTATGTTACTTCGTAACTACCAGCTTTACTCGGATCGACATTGCCAGTATAGGTAACATTTCTCTCATTAAAGTTGAATTCAGTTCCATCGTAATCTATCCCTTTATCAAAGGAATCTTCTGGCTTCCATGAGTCACCAACGGCAATTGAGATGTTCTTACCAGTTAATTTAGCTTGATTGTTCTTAAAGTGATAAGTAATCGTATGGGGTTTGCCATCTAATGTAATCTTATCTTTTTGGCCGCTAAAAAATCTTACTGGTGTCCCATTATCACTTTTAGCACCAGTTAAATAACATTTGCCTTGTTTTTCGATCTTAGCAACAATATCAACGGCCTTTGATAACTCAACAGTCTCACCATTTTTGGCCCCATCCATCGTAATTGGGTCATTCAGTTGAGTGCCATTGTCATCGTCGTTGACAAAATTGATGTTCCAAACGCTCTGGTAAACCAGCGTTATATCTTGGGGATAATCCCCGTAGGTTAACTTATAATCTGATTCCTTAAGTTCTTTGTCTCCTCTTTTGACTGCAATAAGTTTATAGCCAACATTGTCATCCTTGGTCAGCATCTTTGCGGGATTTAGCATGAATGATGAATCATACCAACCATTATGAGCACCCTTACTCATATCTGGCCCAATTCCCGTCAGATAATCATTATCAATCTCGGCGTTATCTTGATCAACATAATGTAAGGTGATCGATTGTGAAACATGACGTACACGGATATTTGCATATTGACTAATAACTTCAGGCAATTCTTTGAAGTCATTTGTCCCTGGAATCGGGCGTTTTGGAGTATAGTAGAAAAATGCAGTACAATCAATAGTCACTACTAATCCATTTATTATCTCGGAACCATTAAGAAAGGTTTTAATCTTGCGATCTTGGTAATCAAATTCGGTCCCATCGTAATCAATCCCTTTCTTAAATGAAAGCCTCGGCTCCCACCATTCTCCAAAATTAAACATTAGATCAGACCAGGTTTTTATCTCCGCTTGATTCTTCTTAAAATGATAAGTAATCATTTGCGGTTTGCCGTTCGATGTGATCTTGTCTTTTTGATCGTTAGCGAAAGTTAAAGTTGCGCCATTATCGCTATCGGCGCCGGCAAAGTAATATTCGCCATATCCTTCAATCTTATCAACTACATCACTAGCCTTTGATAACTCAACGGTCTCACCATTTTTGGCCCCATCCATCGTAATTGGGTCATTCAGTTGAGTGCCGTTGTCATCGTCGTTGACAAATTTAATGTTCCAGATACTCTTGTAAACTAGGTTAATCTCTTGGACGGTGTAATCAAAAACTAAATCATTGCTTGGTAATTTGGTATGGCTTGCATCGCCTTTCTTCTCAGCTTGAACAAACTCATAACCAGTAATTGAAGGTGCATTTAACGTGAATCGCTCGTCTATTAAACCTTTGTGGGCGCCTTTCTTCATCTCATCCGGGATACCAGTTAAATACGGATCCTCAATGTCGTTACCGTCTTGATCCACGTAGTTTAATTGGACTGGACCACTAACTTTTACAGTTGCTGTAGCGCTAACTTTAGGTAACGCATGAGGCCCCCTTGTAGACGAGAATGTCCCAATTTGTTGGTTTTGAATCAGATTATGATTTAAGCCATTATTGAGATTTGGCGTATCAAATCCGTTTTCTGGTGTCGGACGAAACGGAGTGTATTCATAAGTTACTTCGTAAATTCCAGGTTTATTAACGTTAACATTATTAGTTTGACTAATTCTAGAAAGAGATAAGTTGGATCCATCATAGTCGAATCCTTTATCGAAACTGTCTCCAGGTTCCCAGCTACCTCCTTGCTCAATTGAAATATTTTTCGTAATTATGTCAGATTTATTTTGTTTAAAGCGATACGTAACTGTCTGGTTCTTTCCGTTACCTATAATCTTATCAGGATTGGACCTTTCACCAAAAATAACGGGACAATTACTATCATCGCTTGTTACTTTTGATAAGTAATATCGACCAGATCCTTTTTCATTCTTCCAACCTTCAATATAAGAAGTTATTGAATCAGTGCGATATAATTCAACATAGTTCCCTTTACCAAAACTTCTTGTAACATCATTTCGATAAAGCTCATTTTCTTTTTCATCAACATATCTTGCAGTTACGGAAGGAGAAACTTCATAACGCATCCCTTTGAATCTAAACTGTTGAGCGTTACTAGCTTCGCTAGTTGCACCGGTGATTGCAAATCTCAAAAAAGGATATCTGAGGAAGAAATAATTATTCTGATCTTCGTAATGATCCCTGAAATCTTCTGACCACGTATAAACCAACTGGCAGTTTGTGTGCTCTGCATTTGTATAACGGTAATATTCTACAGTTAAGCGACCCAATTCATATCTAATTCGAATCGGCTGAAAATTGTTCCCTTCAGGTTCGGAGATTTTGGCAGAGTCAGAATTTGTATATCTTGAACTAACAGTATGAAGAGTAGAAGTGCGATATCCACTTTTACTATGAATGAAGGCTCCAAATGCTTGGTTCCCATCGAGAGTGTTATATTTAGCTGGATCTGCATCGTAATTTAATTTCATTTCGGGATAAGATGGAGTGCCTTGTCTCTCATAAGTTCCAGCCTCACTATAACGAGTATCAAGCTTAAATCCGAAAAACTCTTGGCTACTATAACCATCAGAGCTGATCCCAGTTATTCCTAACCCTGGTCCGCTTGCACCGATTGGTTGATACCCGGTCTTGTAACTTCCTTTAGGCAGATTGCTGGAGCTAGAATTTATCCACCATTGATAGTTAGGATCAACAGTGTAACCAGGAGTATCAGAATAGCCGGGATCAAAGCTAGCGTACTCGTAACCTGGGTAAACTGGACTTGTTCCCGGATAGCCGGGAATACCAGGGTAAGATGGATTGCTCGGATTACTCGGATCGTTCGGGTCGACAGGGTCGTATGGCTGTTTTGGATTGGGTTTATAGTTTACACCTGGCTGCTTTCCATTGATCCCATCACTTAAGTCATAAGGATGGTACCCGTTTGGAAACAGATTAGCTGGGTAACTTCCTTCAGGAGCTCTATTACTCTTATTATAGTCAGGGTAATCACCATTACCAGGGTAAAAGTTATTTCCTGCTGGCCAATTGTCTCCGGGATAATTGTTATGTGGGTCATATTCCGAATAAAATACGAATCCCAGACCTTCTCCACCGTTAGCTCCGGCAGATTTGCTCCCTAAATTAACCTCACCGTAAATTTCGAACGTGCTATTAGCAAGCAAAGAGAAGCCTAAATTAGCCGTCCCAGTTAAGTTTTTGTTATCTTTATCGGATGTTGTCTCAGGAGTTAACGTTAGATCTCCATTATCCTCCCAGCGCGCGGAGTTTTGCTTACCAAAATCATAAATGTTGAAATAGCGCCAAATATCCTTAGGAGCCACTTCAAGATAATAATTTATTGAATCTTGATCGTTTATTGGATCATTTAAGGATTGTAATCTCGGTTGTGTAAATCCCTGATTATTGCTTGGCAGTACTGGTACCGATTCTTTAGGTTCAGCATTTACTGATGTAGCGCTTACTCCCAGCCCTAGTAATATTCCGGCCATGAGCCATAATTTCCTGGCTCGACCTTTTTTACGAATTGAATTCATTAAATTTCTCCTCTTAAATTTAATTTTTGAAAATTTTCGTTTCAACATCGTTATTCTAACATTCATTATACGTTTTTGGCAAAATAATTATTGCTTACTTTTTATACGTGTTTTTTACTTGTCATTTATCGCTGAGTAGAATTTAATGTTTTATAGTTTAATAAAATAAATGATTACAATTCTTTTTTTGGCGTTTTTAGACAACGATTGATTAGTGTTAGCCATTAAACAAAACCAGCTTAAATCTGATAATTAAGATCTTTATTAGTTTGATTATCATCTTTGCGAAAAAGATGCATTTAATGTTAGAATAAGCTTGTTACAACGAATAATTTCATAATGAAAATTAGAAGGAGAAATTTTATGAATTTTATCCGCAATAATGGCAAAGTCAAAAATATTTGGCTTTTGGCCGCAATGTTTACAGGAGTTGGATTAGGTGCCAATTCCGTAAACGCCGATGTAAAACCAGCATTTTCAAGTGATGCAGGATTGATCAAACCCTCCATTTCCACTAAAGGAAATGATATTAACCCAAGAGTTTCGATGCCACTAGGTATTTCTGGTGAAAATGTGCAAAAGTATTTTAATATTTATGGTTATCAAAATGGCAATTCAGCAACTTGGGAATCGGATGGTACATTAACTTTAACACCTGATGCAACATCTGTTAAAGACAACAAAAATTTAACAGGAACGGCGTATTTAGGCTTTGCAGTTAACGCTAATTCGAGGTTTTCTCTTAGTGCCACTGTTAATTTAGGGAACAAAACTGCTGGTGATAACGGCGGCGAAGGAATTGGGTTTGTCTTTTACCCTGATTACGACAACATGAACCCTAGTAAACCAGGGAATAATCCTGGCACTAATGAGCCGGGAATTAATTATCCGGGAAATTCAGTTTCTGATCCTAGTTCACCTGGTGGTTGGGACCCTAACAAAGTTGTTATTCCTAGCGGAAGCTATCCAATTGGACGTCAGCAGATGGGGGCTGGGGGTCCAAGTTTAGGGGTATTAGCTGACAAAAATGGTCCTGGCTACGCATATGGATTTAAACTTGATACCCGCTACACTGAAGCCGGTACTTATGAAAAAACCAATTCCAGTGATCCTAACTATCCACAGAATAGTAAACTCACTTATGGTGCGGATCCTGCTAAATTTAATAGTAGTGATGGAAAACAATCTTTCGGGGGATATTTCTATACTAAGCCAGCCTTTGGCCCTGATGGACAAACAACAGAACTTCGTACCCTGTCATCTAAAGCTGATGATTTTCCTATTTACTCTCGTAAGCCTTCTACAAAGATTTCTGAACCAAATAACAACCAACTTACACGGATCAAGCTTGATTATAATATGGGTACGTTGTCTGTTACTTACTCAGATTTAAACGGCTCTATTATTGGCATGTGGGAAACAGATATCTATAATATGGATTCATATCAGAATTCTGCTGCAAAATCGGATTTTCTAAAATTTGCTATTACGGGTTCCACCAGTAATTCCAGTAACCTACAACAAATCAAATTTGAGTCATTAAACTATAGTGCTGGGGGCGTGATTACAGCTAAATTTGTCGACGATGACACACAACAAGACATAATGCCCCCAATTTTAAGTAACGCTCAAGAAGCTAGAACAGTTCCATTAATTGGTGCTACACAAAGGGTATCTGAAATTGAACATCAGGGAAATTACTATCTAACAAAAGTAGCTAACACCACTTACGGTGCTGTGACCCTGGGGGATGGAAATTATGACACGATCTACGGAATTGGCAGCGATGATACAGTTACGTATTCTTTTAAAAGGAACGAAGCAAAATTAGTTGCTAAAAATGTTTCAATTGAACAAGGTGATTCATGGGCACCAAAAGATAATTTTGTAAGTGCCTCTGATCATGAAGGCAATACCGTTAATTTTGATAAAGTAACTAATACTAACAATGTCGATGTTAATAAGCCAGGAACGTATCAAGTAACTTATTCGTACACTCCAAAACGTCTTGGACCGATTTCAAATGTAGCAACGTTTTCAAGTGCGGGACCTAAAAATTTGCGCACAGTAACAGCTACAGGGAAAGTAATTGTTGCACCTGCTAAAGTAATTAAATTAAATTATGTGGATCAAGATGGTCAAACAATTGCTGATTCATATTTAAGTGGGATCCCGAATATAATGAAGAAAGGTGAACACCAAGGGAAGAAGGGGACTCAATTTACCCTGAATCCAGTTAGTAAACTTTCCGACGGTTACGAATTCGTTCAAGCAGAAAAGGCAGGCGATACAAGCCATACTCCATTAACAAGCAACACCTTAACGTTTGGAGATGACGCCCAAGAGATCAACTTAGTCTACAAGAGTATCGCAACCATTAAGTTTGTCAATGACGACGACCAAGGTGCAAACCTTCATGATCCACTTACTCAAGATAGTGGTAACAAAGATCAAGTCGTTGAGTTAAAAGATACCAAGACTATCGTTGATGGAATCGAAGGCAAAGATCGATATCTTGGTAAAATTGAAAGTGGCGTGACTGTTACTTCTGCTAAAGATACAAACGATAAGATTACCTCAGACGGTCAGCCGCAAGTAATCACTTATCACTTCAAGAACAACCAAGCTAAACTAACAGGCAAAGACATTACAATCGCTAAAGGCAGCACTTGGGATCCCGCATCAACACTTGATAAAGGAATTGATTACGATGGAACTGAATTTAACTACAGTGAAAGAACTGTTAACTATACTGGAACAGTTGATACCAGTACAGTTGGAGAATACACCGTAACTTACAAGTACACACCAAAACGCCCAATTCCAGGCGCAAATGACTCCAAGGAATTACCGGAAGTTACTACAACGGCAAATGTTACGGTTGTTGACAAGCAGCCAATTACACTTGAGTACGTGGATCAAGATGGCAATAAAATTGATACTAAATACTTAGCCGGTCTATCGCAAGATATGGCAAGCGGTGATCATGTTGGTAGCTATGGTTCCGAATTTAAACTTGAACCTAGTAAAACTTTGACCAAGGACGGAAACGTTAGCTATAAATTCGTTAAAGCGGAAAAAGATGAAACCGAAATTTTATCAGGGGATTATCAAAAGCCTTATCAGTTAACATTCAATGAAACTGCTCAAACAATTAAGCTAGTTTACAAGAACGTCTTGACCATCAAATTTGTTGATGAAGAGGGCAATAAGCTTAATGATCCACTCAGTCAAGATGGTGTTCCAAGCGGTCAGGCAGTCGAGTTAGACAACACTCAATCAATTATCGGTAGAATCGAATTGACAGGCAAATACTACTTAGACAAGGCTGAAAGCGATAGCGGAGCTAAAGTAACTTTTGCTGAAGATTCAAAAGATAAGATCCAATCAAACGGTAAGCCGCAGATAATCACTTATCAATTCAAGAAGAGCCAAGCTGCATTGAAGGGTAAAGACGTGACAATTCAAAAAGGTGAATCTTGGACACCTGCAGCTTCATTTGATAAAGGAACTGATTATAATGGCTCTAACCTAACGGTTGATAAAGTTACCTGCACAGGTACAGTAGATGCCAGTAAGGATGGAGAATATACAGTAACCTATGAATATACGCCAAAACGTCCAATTCCAGGCACAAGCGCATTTAAAGATTTGCCTAAGGTTACAGCAACGGCAAAGGTAATTGTCACTCCTAAAGAAGCTATTACAATAAGATACGTTGACCAAGCAGGAAATGTAATTGATTCTAAGTATCTGGATGGAATTTCACCAGAAATGGCAAGTGGAGCTCATTTTGGTCCATATCAATCAACATTTACCCTGAATCCACAAGCTAATCTTACCTTCGACAAAGATGTTTATTATCAATTTGTCCAAGCTGAGAAGACAGGGGATTCAACGCATACCAAATTACCAAGTAATACGCTAACCTTTGGTAATGCTGCTCAAAGTATCGATCTGGTCTATAAGAAGGCTAAGAGCACTATTACAATCCACTTTATAGACGCAGGTAAGGGCAAAGAACTTGCTAAGGATGTTAAAACGGAAGAAATTGGCAGTACACCTTTAGATTTAAGTGAAACCAGCAGCTATATTAAAAGTAAAATTCCTGATGGATACGTTTATGCGAAAGATAGTGAAATAGCAGGCAATGGATTAAAACAAACACCTGAGGTTAAATTCCTTGCTAAGGCCCAGGATGTCAATGTTTATCTTTTAGGAAAACCAGTTAGATTCAAGATTCTACATCGTATTTATATGAACCCATCAAAAGACGTTAAGGGTCTGCGAGATTTGGATATGGAGGTACGTACAGGTTATCAGTATGACTTTAGTTTAAATAATAAGGATCACGCAGCACCTAGAGGCTATACGTTAATACCTGGTCAAGAAAGCAAGACAAATGGAACAGTTGAACGTGATACAGTAGTTATTTTATATTACTCAAGAATTCGTTAATATTATTATTTTGGACATATAATTTATCTGTTCACATTGCGAACCGCAATTCTTCTATGATTATAGAAGAATTGTGGTTCTTTTTTTGATCAATGTGAAAGTTGAAGGCGGGCACAACCAAGATGATGCGTACCACAAAAGAAAGGCTCGCAATTCTGATTTTAAGAATAACAGAATCGCGAGCCTTTTAATATACGTCGGTTATTTGGTACATACGTTAACAGAACCAACACAAAAAGCTCCCAATTCAGTCTCTCGACTGTCTTGGAAGCTTCTTTCTTTGGTACTTATGTTATGAACTCTTGTATTTAGCTTGTGCTAAAACCCAGTTCTAACGAATCTTTGCGTAATACAGGATTATTTCTTTGCCGTCAGTACCCATAGTTCCTTTCAGCTTACTTTCCTGACCCGGTATCAATGTATAGCCTCTCGGTGCTTTATGTGCACTGTCATTAATATCAAAGTCATAATCTGAACCCTCCTCTATAGAAGTTTGGAAGTCTTTTAATCCTCTAACACCTCTTGTTGAAGGAAGTTGTTCCTTATGTATAACTTTCAAAATATGTGTTGCCTTTGATTGAGGGCTCAAATACACATTTATATCTTGAGATTGAGTTGTATATGTTGGATTTTCTGGCTGTTTCAGATTCATACTTGATAACTCACTATTAGATGTATAGGAGTAGCCCGTATGAGCATTAATAAAGTCCGAAACATAATTACTTGCAGCATCTAATTTTAATACATCTCCCGTCCTATAAGAGGCTTTAGGATTAGAATTTGAATCAGGATTCTCTTTTGGAGTTACAGTTCCGAGTTCTTTCAACGTTTTAGCATCTAAAAAGTGAACTGTAATATTACTTTGTGCTTCACCAATAACATAAACTGTCTGAACTCCACTTGTAACACCATACACTAATTCTGGTTGCGTCAAACTACTTCCCAAATCATCTAACTCAGCTTTACTTGCTACATGATATCCTGCTGGAACATGTCCTTTGACCTCGTCACTATCTACCTTTAAGTTGTCGCCGGTTACATGTCCTGATGGGATATATGGCATACCTACTTTCTTCGTAGGATCGGAAGCATTTACAAATTGGATTGAAATGTTATCTATTGAATCGGCTGTATAGTAATAAGTAACTTCATGTCCGCCATCAGCTGTTAGTTCCCATGTATCAGGTTGTTGGTTTGGAACAATTGTATAGCCTGCAGGTGCTTTTTGTTCTGGATCATCTGGACTAACTGTTACGTTATCTCCGATTATGCCACCTTTATAACTATTTCCAGTTCCAACTTCCCCCATGCCTGGTACAGGAGTAGCAGTGCCTTTAAGATAATGGTGAATCGTTACTCTGCTTGATGCATGACTTGTGCCATCAACTACATCTCCTGCTACATATACAGTTTGTGTCTGTGGAGTTGTTGAGAACTCTAGGTTTTTATCTGGCTGAGAATTACCATTCAGTTCACCATTTGTTGCATAGTGATATCCTGCTGGAATTGTCTTCTTAATATAGCTATCAGGACCTACACTTGTGAGATCTAAAGTATCACCAGTCTTACCCTTTGGAGAATCAGTCTTAACAGTTTTACCATTCTTCGCGTTTACAAAGTTAATTGTAACGTTACTTTGTTCTTTAGCTGTGTAATAGAAGGTAATATCACCTGTACTGTCAGGCTTAAACTTATAAGCTGTCTCTTTAGATTCAGAAGCTAAAGTATACCCTGCTATTGGTGCTGTTGGTTGAACTTTGATAGTTTCTCCAACACGTCCATTCATTGTGATATCAGACATTCCTGGAACGTTTGTTTCAGTATTATTCGGTCCTTTAATCTTATGATGAACAGTTAATGCATTACTTGCAGTAGTTTCTTTACCAACAACATAAACGATTGGATTTTCCTTTGGTGCTTGTGGTCCATATGTTGGGTTTTGGGGTCTTGTTAATCCCTTAGCCGTCAATTCTTCTTCAGTTGCCATTAGATATCCGTTTGGCACTGCACTCTTGATTTCTGGGTCATTACTTAGATCTAATTCATCCCCTGTGAAGTGGTTCTGAGGAGTGATATTACCAACGATATCTTTGCCAGCACCATTGATATTAACAAAATCTACTTGGATATTGCTTTTTCCATCTGCTGTATAGTAGAAAGTTACTTCAGTTGGTTTTTGACCATATTTTAAAGTACCCGAGACGCTTGGATTTACTGCTGTATAGCCATCAACTGCTTGATCACTTTCAGTTGCTAAAAGATTAATTGTTTCTCCGACTTTTCCACCGATTCTCCGATCTTTCTTTACTTCAACCGGTTTATTATCTTTATCTAAAGCAGGCTTCAAATCTTGACTATTCTTGTCCTTGAGGTAGTAATGAACGACCATTGCGTTATTATCGCCCTCAGCAATATCATTACCAACGACATAAACAGGGACTGGAACAATGGCGGTGCCTGGTTTATATATTGGATTGTCTGGCTGGTTTAACTGAGTACCGTTCAATTCATCAGCACTCGCTACATGATAACCATCAGGAACTTTTACGCTAGATATATCTAGTTTGTCTCCCGTATGATTTCCTTCAGGGATTACTGAATCTACAATGCCATTCTTATCATTATTAAGGTTATTGATATCTGTGAAATCAATCTGAATATTCTTAAGTTCATCAGCTGTGTAATAGAAAGTTACTTCCCCAGGCTTGCTACCAGTGGTCTTCGGCTTGAACTCATAAGAAATGTCATCTTTGCTTGCAAGGGTATGCCCAGCAACAGTTGGCTGATCGTTACAAGAAAGTGTAATTGTTTGGCCTACTCGTCCGCCCTTTCTAACATCATCATGAACTGTTACCGGATTTCCTTCATCATTTAGAGCCGGCTTCAAATCTTTGCTGTTCTTGTCTTTAAGGTAGTAATGGACAATCAACGCATTGTCATCATTTTCAGCAATATCGTCACCCACGATATATACGGTAGTTTCGGAAGCCTCTGCTCCAAACTCTATATCTGGTTGCGACGTTCCCACTGGCAAGTTTTCTTTTGAAGGATCAGCAATATGATAACCGTTTGGCGCCTTAATATCATTGACTACTAATTTATCGCCGGCTTTACCAGATATAGTGACAGGTTCGAAAGCTTTCTTTGAATCGTTGACATCTTTAAAATTAACCTTAATACCATCTGATGCAACACCTTTATAATATAATTTGAGTTCAATATCATTATCGCCAAATTTAATCTTAGAAAGATCAGTTTCTGTTGTTCCAGTAATTACAGCATGGTCAAATTCATAATAGACTTTATCATTTAGAGATAATTTCTCTGGTTTAGTAAATTCTAAAGTTGACCCATATGCTCCTGTTTGATCACCCTCAGTAATCCCAGTTAATAATTTATTATCAATCGCGTTTTCATTTGCATCAACGTATTTAATGGTAATTTTTTTGCGCGCGATAACATTAATTTTCGGACTAGCAGTAACTGGTTTTAGCGCAACATTGCCGTAGCCAGTCGGTGTGTAGCTATAAGTTACAGTAGTATTTCCATCAACACCAACGGTGCTAGATTTACTGATGTCATCATAACTTAAACTTGTTCCATCTTTGTCTTTGGCAGTATCGAAGCCCTTACTCATATCCACAGTGTCGCCTTCATACATTGTAATAGGTTTTGTTTGGATACTAGCCTGATTCTTAGCAAACTTATAAGTAATCGTTTGAGGCGCTTCCGTCGCTTTAACAGAAGAATGAGTAGTTAGGTCAAAATCTTTTTCGGGTTTTCCGTCATCATTTGAATAAGTAGCCTTATCGAAATAATATGTGCCTGCTTGCTCAATAGCTTTAATTTTATCAACAGCATCGGTTAAAGAAATATCGTCGCCAACCTTTGCGTTTGCCTGAGGAATTGTACCAACTTCTGTTTTACCATCAGGTCCGACAAATTTATTGTTAAGCACTCCATAGCCAGTATATTCGAAATTCTTTAATTTGAATTGCTGGAGGTTCCAACTGCCACCCGTAGAGCCAGAAATTACAAATGAAAGTGATGTAGTTCCTTCCGGAATCCACTTGTCTTCATCAATCTTCTTAGTCCAAGTGTGCCCATCATATGTAATTTTTAATTCGTGAGTGGTGCCTGAATAATCAGCTTCGATTGGCAAAAAACTATTATTATTCGGTTCCGAAATCTTAAAAGCTTTAGCATCATCTCCATCATAAGTTACAACGGTTGATATGCCATTTTTGATTACATTATGAGCAAACGCACCAAATGCGCTCTGAGGTTTATTAAAATCCTGTGGATCATCATCATATCCAGCATTACTGCCATAAACTCCAGCAGAATTCCAATAGGTATCCAGTTTAAATCCGAACCCATTGGGCAGACCCCCGAGCCCTAAACAACCTCCAGCAACGCCAATTTCTGAATTTTCACCAGTATGGAATGCAATACCGATCCCGTCGGCTCCACCTGCACCCCTGCTCTTATTACCTAAATTGACTTCTCCTTTTAAGTGGAAATCATCATTAACGCTGATCTTAGTTTTTAAAGTCGCATTCCCGGTTTGACCCTTTTTATCTTCGGTTAATGTGAGAGTAGCATTAGTTGGATCCCATTTTGCATCCCCGTTAACCTTGAAGTAATCACCAAAATTTGCGGGAGTGACATCAATGTTTCCAATATTAGTGCCATCGCGAGTTAGAAACGGATTTGAACTCAACGCAGAGCCAGTGTTGCTACTAATCAATGGACGTACAGGAAGAGAATCAGCCTTCACTGGATTTGACCCCAAATCCATTCCAGCACCAAGAGCTAATGTGGTAATACCTGCAACTAACCACAATTTCCCCGATTTATACATCTTAAAATGGACTTTCTCGTCCACATAACTTCTTTTATCCTTCACTAAAAAACTCCTTCTTTAATCATCTTCAAAACTACAATACCTACCATAACATTCTAACATTAAACAAGGTTTAAGGTTAACGTTTTTGCTAAATAATATGTTTTAAGAAAAAAAATTTACGCAACACAAAAAGCTCCCAATTCAGTCTCTCGACTGTCTTGGAAGCTTCTTTCTTTGGTACTTATGTTATGAACTCTTGTATTTAGCTTGTGCTAAAACCCAGTTCTAACGAATCTTTGCGTAATACAGGATTATTTCTTTGCCGTCAGTACCCATAGTTCCTTTCAGCTTACTTTCCTGACCCGGTATCAATGTATAGCCTCTCGGTGCTTTATGTGCACTGTCATTAATATCAAAGTCATAATCTGAACCCTCCTCTATAGAAGTTTGGAAGTCTTTTAATCCTCTAACACCTCTTGTTGAAGGAAGTTGTTCCTTATGTATAACTTTCAAAATATGTGTTGCCTTTGATTGAGGGCTCAAATACACATTTATATCTTGAGATTGAGTTGTATATGTTGGATTTTCTGGCTGTTTCAGATTCATACTTGATAACTCACTATTAGATGTATAGGAGTAGCCCGTATGAGCATTAATAAAGTCCGAAACATAATTACTTGCAGCATCTAATTTTAATACATCTCCCGTCCTATAAGAGGCTTTAGGATTAGAATTTGAATCAGGATTCTCTTTTGGAGTTACAGTTCCGAGTTCTTTCAACGTTTTAGCATCTAAAAAGTGAACTGTAATATTACTTTGTGCTTCACCAATAACATAAACTGTCTGAACTCCACTTGTAACACCATACACTAATTCTGGTTGCGTCAAACTACTTCCCAAATCATCTAACTCAGCTTTACTTGCTACATGATATCCTGCTGGAACATGTCCTTTGACCTCGTCACTATCTACCTTTAAGTTGTCGCCGGTTACATGTCCTGATGGGATATATGGCATACCTACTTTCTTCGTAGGATCGGAAGCATTTACAAATTGGATTGAAATGTTATCTATTGAATCGGCTGTATAGTAATAAGTAACTTCATGTCCGCCATCAGCTGTTAGTTCCCATGTATCAGGTTGTTGGTTTGGAACAATTGTATAGCCTGCAGGTGCTTTTTGTTCTGGATCATCTGGACTAACTGTTACGTTATCTCCGATTATGCCACCTTTATAAGTATCAGTCATTCTAGGTACATTTTTTGTTGTGCCTTTAAGATAATGATGAACCGTTACTCTGCTTGATGCATGACTTGTACCATCAACTACATCTCCTGCTACATATACAGTTTGTGTCTGTGGAGTTGTTGAGAACTCTAGGTTTTTATCTGGTTGTTTATTACCATTCAGTTCACCATTTTCTGCATAGTGATAACCCGTTTGTTTCAGCGTGTTATCAATATAACTTCCAGCAGTTTTGCTTGTAAGATCTAAAGTATCGCCAGTCTTACCCTTTGGAGAATCAGTCTTAACAGTCTTACCATTCTTCGCGTTTACAAATTTAATTGTAACGTTGCTTTGTTCATTCGCTGTGTAGTAGAAAGTAATTTCTCCTGTACTATCAGGCTTAAACTTATAAGCTATCTCTTTAGATTCAGAAGCTAAAGTATACCCTGCTATTGGTGCTGTTGGTTGAACCTTGATAGTTTCGCCAACACGTCCATTCATTGTGATATCAGGCATTCCTGGAATATCTATTTCAGTGTTATTCGGTCCTTTAACCTTATGATGAACAGTTAATGCATTACTTGCAGTAGTTTCTTTACCAATTACATAAACAATTGGATTTTCTTTTGGAGCTTCTGTTCCATATGTTGGGTTTTGGGGTCTTGTTAATCCCTTATCCTTCAATTCAGGATCAGTTGCCAATTGATATCCATTTGGTATTGCACTCTTGATTTCTGGATCATTACGTAAATCTAATTCATCCCCTGTGAAGTGGTTCTGAGGAGTGATATTACCAACGATATCTTTGCCAGCACCATTGATATTAACAAAATCTACTGTGATGTTTGTTTGCGTATTTGCCTTATAGTAGAAAGTAATTTCATCTTTATTTGTAGGATTACCATTAGCATCTTTAGCTGGCTTGAAAGTATAATGTTGATCACCAGTTATTAATGTGTATCCTTTAATTGTTTGGTCTTTAGCTAAAAGATCCTGATTATCGCCAACTCGACCACCAAATTCAACATCGTCTTTAAGTGTTACTATCTTGCCGACTTTATCCTTTGCCGGTTTTGGATCTGCATCTGTACTACTTGGATCTTTGACATAATAGTGAACGATCAATGCATTATTATCACCTTTAGAAATAGTATCGCCTACGATCCAAACGGTTGTGTTTTGAGATCCAGCTGTAAATGAAACATCCGGTTGTTTAAGATCGTTGCCTGCTGAATCGGTTTTGCCATTTAATTCAGTAGAAGAAGCAATATGATATCCGTTAGGAAGGTCAATTTTTGCAACGTCTAGCTTATCACCCGTTTTACCCGAAGTCGGAGCAGGAGTGAAAGTGGCATTTGGATTATTTATGTCTTTAAAGTTAACATCTATACTGCTTGCATCTAATCCTTTATAGACAAGATTTATTTGGATATCTTTATCACCAAACTTAATTTTTGAAAGATCAGTTTCAGTTGTACCACTAATATCAGCGTGATCGAATTTATAATAATCCTTGTTATTGAAAGATAGTTTTGGAGCTGCTTCAAATCCTAAATCTGAACCATAAGCCCCAGACTGCTCACCATGCCTTAAACCTGTTAATAAGTTGGTATCAATTGATTTACCATGTTGATCAACATAGTTTAAAGTAATATGTTTCCGTGCAATAACCTTAACACTAGTATTTTTACTAATACTTTGACCATTATTACCATAATAATAGTCATATTTAATAGTTTTTGTACCTTCACTTTGGGTAACAGTATTTTGATCAGTTACTGGTGTTCCATCAAGAGTTGCCTGTAGATCGCCGGCCTTCATCTTATCAGTACCGTTCTTGCGACCTTCCTTAAAGCCATCGGCAGGTTTAAACGGATCTCCAACGTAATAAGTTGGATCATTTAAGGAGAAATCTGCACCACGCTTAGCATCGTTACCTGCAACAACGCTAACGTTTGAAACTTTGACAACTGGTACCGGGTTATTGTTGTAAGTATAAGTATAAGTATAAGTGATCTTATAGTTACCAGCTTTTTTAGTAACTGTGCTTGGATCTGTAACTACTTTATCATTATCGTCAGAATCAGTAATTACTACTGTAACATCGTCATGTTTAAGTTGATCACCCTTAATATCAGTTCCTTCCTTGTAACCATCAAACTTATCAAACGTATCATTTACGAATAAGTTAACATCTTGAGGAACAATAGTTGGTTCAGCCATTACTGTTAGCTTAGCAGAATCACTGACATTCTTGTTACCACCAAATTGATAGTTATAAGTATAAGTGATCGTGTAATTGCCTGGTTTTTTAGTAATATTGGATAGATCAGTAATTGTTTGGTTATTGGAATCTGTAACTACTACATCGATGTCTTTTTCATTTGTAATCATATCCAGTGGTAATCCATTCATGCCAGTACCCTTATCAAATCCAGCATTTTTATCAAAAGTGGAACCAACCATGATATCAATAGGTTTGGCCTTAATTGTTGGTGGAACGATTACTGTTATTGGAGATTTTGCTGTAGTAGTTTTATTATTTCCAGCAGCATCAGTGTATGTATAAACGTATTGAACTTCGTATTGATCTTTGTTGGCGGACGCAGTTATCTTTGCATAATCATTTTCCTTAACCGTTTGATTAGTCTTTATATCAACTACGGTTGCATCAACATGAGAAACATCATTTGGCGCTAATATAGTTCCATCATTTTTAGTTCCACCATTAAAGCCAGCAAATTTATCGAACTTTTCATCAATAACTAAATCAATTGGTTTAGTATCGACATGAGCTAATGAATTTAATTTTAAAAACACAGTAGGTGACGTTACATTGTTTTTGTCAACAGCATAAACTGTTACCTGGTGCGTAGCTGAAACTGTCGTAAATTCAGATTTTTTAATCGTAAACTTAAAAGATTTTTCTGAACTATCGGTTAAAGTAGGTCCTGTAAATTCAACCGGATTCGCGCCATCAAGAATGTAGTAGTATTTCAAAGGCAAAGCTGAAGTGTCACTATCAGAAACTTTTCCAGTAACTTCGTAATCTTCACCCGCATAATCATCAGATGATTTGTCAAGTGTAACTTTAGGAGTATCGAATTTTTCTCCTTCTTTATCCAACCCAGTTTGATAGCTGAGTTCGCGAGACTCACCAGCTTTTAGATCTTGACCTTTCCAAATCATAAATAAGCCTGGATCATAACCATTGTCTGAGCCTGTTGCAGTAGTCGCTAAATCTCCTTCTTTATGTGGTGTTTTCCCCTGAGGCACTTTGCTTCCTAAAGAATCTGGAGTTTGGTCAAAAACATTTTTTGCATCAGAATAAGCGTTATTTGGGCTCTTCCAACCAGTTGGAGCTGTTGGAGCAGTAAAGTAATAATTTAGTCGATAATAAGTCCCGTTTTTATCATGACCACGACTATATAGACCGGCATTATCAGCAATATAGTACATTGGTGCGCTATCGTCCTCATGCATGAACAAAGTGTCAAAATCTGATTCAAAGAATAATCCCTTTATATCATTGGATGGATCATTAGGGTTACTACTATTTAGACCAGTAACATTTCTTGCAGAAATTGTATAGTTGACATAACTACCCATTGGTTTAAAAGTTTGGGTATAATCAATGGTATAAGTTTTTCCATTGATCAGGTAATCAGAAGAATACTTTGCAATTAAAGTCTTATTTAATCTCGGATTCAAGGGATCAGATGGCAAACCACCATTCTCACTTCCCACATACCAAAGTTTTTGACCTCCTTCAATTGGGGCAGCCAGGGTTTGAATATTATTATTAATCCCAATCTTAATTCTTCCGCGCTGAGAACCATAATTATATAGGGCGTTACTAATTACTTGGCCATTGTCCACTACATTGAAATTAGCTAGTGCTCCATACAACGAAACATTTCTTCCCCCGCTCATTTGACCAGTAGGATCACTATAGTAAAGAGTCGACAAAGGGTGGCTTTGTTGTCCATCACCATAAAAATAACGTAATGTAGAAGTTTTGCCGGTTTTAACTTCGCCGTAAATCGGAGCAGAATTTGTGGAATTTAACGGTGTTCCATATTGCTCAGCAAAAGTTTTGCTTGAATCTCTAAGCAATGGGTTGCCACTAAAATTACGTGTTATCTCTGAATTTTTGGCAGTACCGATGTTTGATACCATTGGTGCTAGACTTGCTTTTGTGTCAGCCTTAACTGATGATGCAGGCGAACCAAGAGCAAGTAAAAGGCCAAAGGAAGTAATTCCAGCAATTACCCAGCTTTTACCTGATTTATACATCTTATAATGAACTTTTGCGTCCATCTTAAAATGATTGTTTCTATTAAGTTTCAAATATAAATCCTCCTAAATTTTAAGCTATAATAAAATCATACTTACAAGAATGCATTATAACATAATCTGAGAAATTGTAATTATTTTTTTCGAATTTCTTCTTTAACTAAAAATTAATCGGTTAATCTTATTTTGAAAACGGCTTTTTATGTGGATGAGTATTAAATTTTTTGAAAAATCTATTTTTGTTATCTTTATTCGTTGGGTTTAAATTGGTTAATAGTCTTATGGGGATTACAAATCTTTATCCTTTATTTCAAAAAGAAATGAAATTGTGATGTACAGCAAGCAATTTTTTGGGTAGGATGTACTTTAGGCATCTTAAGGAGAAACAAATGAAATCTAAATTTTTGAATATTGCGGGGACGCTCTTACTTATGGCTACGCCTTTTACTGAATCAATGGTTGCCACTGAGGCATCGGTAAAGGCAGCTAAATCGAGTTATAGCTGGGATTACGATGTAGACGAACCGGAGCTGGGGGCATATGATCGCTTGTTGCAAAATGCGGGGCCGAGCGATGGAATAGTGGATTGGTATCCTACAAAAAATGCTTTGGGCGCAAAACCGAGTGCCCAGACGGTGGTTAAACAACTGATTGACCTCTCGATCGCAACTAATGACGGCACTTCAAATGCTCGCAATGTCTTATTTAATAATACGACGGGACATAATCCAAAAGATGGCTATCGTGAAACATATAATAAGTACAGTGTTGCGCTTGGATTTATTGCGCAGCTTTTAGCGTTTAACGGGGAGAAGCCAGGAATTGGCGCTGAACTTGAGCAGGGAGCTCAACCGGGATTTGCTGACCCGGAGAATGCTAAGGGACAAAGTATAATCAACGGCGATATCACTAAAGATCCCTCGAAAAGTGGGGTTGGTCGTGACATGGCAGACATCCTAGGAACGGCGTTCTTTGGCGATCCCAATAAAGCCTACGCCCAAATTTACGTGAACGGTTATGACAACGTTGCACAAAGTGAGGACAATATCATTCACGAAGCGACTACCAGTATCACTTTAGTAGCTCAAAGCTCACTTACTGGCAGGAAAGCAACGGCCATTTTTAAACTAAATAACAAAACTGTGCCGCGAGGTGTGGAGAACACGAAGCTTAATAACTATGTTGACAACAGTGTTTACGCTAATGATTCTGAAGGCACGGATATCGCGGGGCTTAATTTGACGACTGCGCCGCAAGAGTTTATTGACGGAATCGGATTTTCTCACCAGCCGACTTTTTGGATTGACGGTAACGACGGCGGGGGAACAATTGTCGTTCCTCGCGGCACCACAGCTAAACAAATTGCAGAGTTGATTGCCAAGAAGAAGGTTGCAGGTAGTAATACGCTTCAGGAAAGTGCGCCGATGAAGGCTGTCCAAGGAGCCGCCATACCTGATACAGCAGAAGGAAACAAAGTAATCGTCGGGTCTGATGGCAATAAAACTCTTGGTCAGGCATCTTATAGTCATTTCTATGAAGCAACTCAGAACACACTTGATGGGGTAAATACTATTGGGGTTCCTTGGGCAAATGGAGATGGAGGAAGTGGGTCCATTTATAATAATTCTGCGCAAGTTCATTCGGGAATCGACGGCCCAGAGAATTTCCACTTTGGTAATACCGGGGGTCACAATTATGATTCGCAGAAATGGAGCAATAAAACCACTGCCCAATATCGAGAATATAACAATGTGTTTAATACAAATTTGGGTGGGGAAGACTCGCAATCCGTTAACAATCACGGAGGAACGGGGGTTTACCCCATTCGCTTGACAGACTCCAATCATCCGACGAAGGATGGATGGTTTGGCGGCGGAGGTCATTCACTTGACACCAATTCACTATTTAATGGAGGAAACTGGTCAACTAAATCGGCTGCCTCGATTCCAGACGTCAGAATTTCAGAAGGAACACCAGATTCGGAAGATAATTCTTTAACACCAGCTAGAAATATGAAGAGTCCCAGCGTCAAACAGGTTAGTAAAGTGGCTGGAGTAAGTGATCCTAAGTCAACGACCAACGTCGGGAAAGTTAAGCATCTATTTAAGCCTTCCTCTTATTTTAAAGAGGCTTACGATGCTAATCATTTCGTTACGAACAGTCCTGAGTCTCAAAATACTGATGTGGATGCAATTGCTAAAGAGATATCGGATAACGGAAGTTTTACTGATGGACAGATCAAAAAGAGCTTCTCATACCAGGCACCAGTTTCTTCTTGGATTTATAAGTCCTACGATAATCCGTATTCAACAGTAATGAGTAGTGCGGGTGCCCAAACAATTGATGGAGAAGCTTTGGAATCGGATAGATCTAATTCAACGATCCAGCCGCAAGCGGTGTTAGATCTAGATGATCCGAATAATCCTGATGCAACTTTAGACTCCCCGTCGCCTACTAAGATTGCGTTGACCCCAGGTCAGGGATTTGTTAGTCAACCAATTACTTCTCTTAACGGAAGTGGAGCTTCTTGGACTCCAACTTACTTCTATGCGGCAACTTATAAAAAGCAGAGAAATGAAGCTAATGCTCCAACAGAAGACTTTAATTCGAAATTTACAATCAAAGATGGAAACGATATTAGGGGGAATTTTGTAATAACTGCTGGAGATAAGGGAACTCTTGTAAAGTATGGTGCTGTTGGAACAGACGGTGAGGATAATAAAAACGAAGAAACTAAAAGCGAACCAAAGGGTTACGGCTCTCCTGCAGCATATTTTACTCCAGCAAATATGCCAAATAACGGGTTAGGGTACACAATGAATCGGCAAAATGATTATCCTTTCAGCCAAACTGATGATTCTAGATTAGTAAATAATCTGTCCGTTCCTTATCGAGGAGTAGAAATTTGGGATGATTCGCAATACTTTGTTCAAACTTGGGATAAAAACACAACGGTCAAAGAAAAGAAAGGTGGCAGTTATGTGGACACTTCCAACTCTAAACCTTTGATCTATAATTCTAACCATACACTTGATGCAAGTTCGATTGGGAAAGTTGATTCGCCAAATTTTGAGGCTAAGTATTATTTGGCTGGTTTCATTCAGCGTTACAGTGGTGGTAGTAACGTTGTTCCTTTCTATACTCTAGGCGAACATATTGCCCAGACGGCAGCTTCCAAGCGGGCGTACTTCAATTCCAATCTTTACAATAATCCGAAAGGCTCGTTCTCTAATAACGGATCCAACAAAAACAATAGTCGTCTGTTTGTTTCTCAAGATTTTGCAATCGGACCGGTCTCAAGCGATATGATTGCTAGTCCTGGGGGAAATGACCTATCGATCGATGGAACTACGTATCCGTCAGAAAATAATAGTGAAGATGATGCTGCTAAGATTCTCGAACTGGTAGTTAAACATAATGATCCGACTCAAAATCGGGCTAACGACGTCAGTAAATCTGAATTTACCGATGGTCACGGGTATAGTACTGATCGGAACCATAAAGGTGATGGCAATGGATTTGGCCAAGACGGTTCCGGCTACAAGTTGGTATCGATCGCTGATGCGGCAGCTAAGCAGGGTATCTCGGAAAATGAACTCGCAAACGAGATCGCTAAAGTCACTAACAAAAGCACTTCGTGGATTAAGAGCATTAAATGGGTGGAAGCAACTTTGCCGCGAATTAAACGAAACGCAGGTAAAGCACGCATCAACGTGGTTGTCTACGATCGATCAACAGAAGATTCTACAGCAGTAGATCACAGTAAACCTAAAACGAAGCCATCGTTCTCGACGACTGATATCGCTACCGGGAACGATCCGTTCAACGTTCAGTTGAGCCCATATACAACAACTTATGATGATGGAGCAGTTCTTAAAGCGGGCGATGTGCCTGATAGCTTCAAAAATCAGATTTCATCCACTCTTGTAGCTGGAAATCCTGATCTTGTCGATAGTCAAGGTCAAGTTGCTCAAAATAGGCTCAAACAGCTCCTAGTCACCGCATTTCTAAATAGTTGGCAACAAAACGCTCAGAGTGCGAACACTAGTTCGCAAATATATCTTTATGGCGGATTTGGCATCAGCGATTCTGACACTAAGAATTCATATTCGCAGTGGCCAAGCGGTTTCAAGACAAATACGGGCAACTATTTGACTGCAACGACCAAATTTCCACAGGACTTTTACCGTGGCGGTAGTGATTTAACTCTGGCGGATGGAAAGTCAAAAATCAAAGGCATTCCAATGAGTGCTTTGAACGTTGACGTTAGCGAAATCGATGCAACTAAGCCAGGCACCTATCCAGCAGTGTTTACTTACACCAGTCCAGATAGCAAGGCAACTGCGAAAATTACCGTACCGATCAAGATTAATTCTTCAAGCGCTCCGGTGTTTAGTTTCCAGGGGCTTGATAGTATGACTCTTCATGTCGGTGATCACTTTAATCCAAATGATTTCAAAGTGGTGGGTTCCTGGGAGATTTTCCACCAATATAAAGGAAACTACGACCAAATTGTGAATTACGAGGGCATCGCAAGAGACGCTGAGGGGAAACCAAAGGTGACGATTCAAGGTACCGTTGATACTAACCGCCCAGGAATCTATCAACTAACCTATGAGGCAATAAACCTAAGCGGTCAAAAGACCTCGATGGTTCGAAATATCACCGTGTTGCCAAAAGGCGATACCTCGGACTGGCAGATTACCGAATCTCCTTCTACAGGCTACATCAACTACGTTCCCGGATACGGCATTAATGTCTGGGATGCACCGGGTGGATCCTTCACAGGACAGCGCCTTGCACACGGAACTGCTTGGAAAATATTCCAAAAGGCTTCCAATTCTAACGGCAAAACCTTCTATAATGTAGGAAAAAATCAGTGGATCGATTCCCAGTATGTATCGTTTACTCCCGTCAGTGGTTTAGAGACGCTAGATGGAGTCGTGACGATCAAATACGTTCCAGGGTATGGGGTTAATTTATGGAAGAACCCTAATACAACTGGCGGCTATTATGAGGATCGAAAGCTAATGGACGGCACCGAGTGGCGGACTTTTGGTAAACAAAATGGATTCTATAAGGTTGGCAATAACCAATGGATTCAAGGCGATTTTGTAAATTTTAAGGTGCATTAAATAATGGGATTTGGTCAATGGTGATCAAATCTCTTTATTTGTTTAGACAGATAAAAATTTCTGATTTTTAATCTCAAAATTTTTCTCCCATAATGGTTTCAAATATGTTACAGTATCTTTATTAGGACATAAATTGTTTTATTCAATCGCGTGTTGATGTAAAATTAAGGGTGTTCTATAAAAAAGAAAGGGAGAATTATGAAAGCAAATCATAAATTCAAATTTGCCGGTTTAGCGAGTACAGCACTGTTACTGCTGTCTCCTGTAGCCGGTGCATTTACAGGTGTTGCTCAGGCAATTACTGTTCATGCTGACGATAGTTCTTGGGATTATGATGTTGATAATCCTGGGTTAGGTCAATATGACAAGCTTTTGCAAAATGCAGGGCCATCCGACGGTCAAGTTGACTGGTATCCTGCTGAGCATTTCGCTAGTAGCTCTAACATTCGTGCTTCTAAATTGGTCCAACAATTAATTGATCTTTCCATTGCGACTAATGATGCTAGCTCTAATGCTCGTCATGTCCTATTTAATGATACTAAGGGAGGTAACCCTACTGCTGGCTATGATAAAACTTATGAAAAGTATAAGCTTGCTCTAGGCTTTATCGCCCAAATCCTAGCATTCAACAACCAAAAACCTGGTGTCGGATCTTATTTACACCAAGGGTTTGAAAGTGACTTTGATAGCGATGGAAAGTTAAAAGAGGGTATTTGGGCTCCAAATAAAGAGGATGTCATTGCTACTACTGGCAAGACTCCTGACCCTGATATTCTAGCAATCCCCAAAATTGGCGAAGGCGTCAATATTTCTGACGTTTTAGGCACAGCTTTCTTCGGTAACCCGAATGAAGCTTATGCACAGCTTTATATCAATGGGTACGATAACGTTGCACAAAATGAAGAAAATATTATTCATGAATCTACCTCCAGCATTACTCTTATGGCTCAAAGCAAGATTACTGGCCGGAAAGCTACTGCCGTTTTCAAGCTTAACAATAAGACTTTCAACGTCTTGCCTGAGAAAGTTTTGCTAGAGAATAATATTGACAGCTCTCCTTCCTCTAAAGGTGAATGGGGTACTAGAAATTTTCCGGATTCTGAAGGTTCACCTCGTCTTGGTGATAGTACCGCTGGAACCTTTAATCAGCGTACTAACCTCAAGAATGGTTTGACTCAAGATCAACAGAAATTAATCGGTAGTGGTGGTTCTACTGCTTGGGTTGATCCTGATACTGGTTCTGGGACTATCGTGGTGCCGAGAGGTACTGATGCTGCTACTATCGCTAAGAAGATTAAAGCTCTCGGTTATCAGAGTAACTTCAATATCTCTAACGTTGCTCCTATGAAAGCTATTCATGGCGATAATGTGGCTGGTACTCTCGCTACTGATAAGAATTCTTACAACGCTTCTGGGGTAGTTGGCAGCGGACCTTCTTCCGTTACGTTTGGTGATAATTCTTTATCAAGTCTTAACCCTGATTTGAATGCCACCAGCATTAGTAATGATCAATTTGATGGTGACGGAAAAGCTGAAGATAACTACATTGGCGTCGCTGATCCTCGTTTGACATATGATCATACTTCTAACACAATTACCGGGGCTAATAATCTGAAGTCTGACTTCAGTAATTCACTCTTGTTTAATCCTTTCAATACCAACAACAAGGATGAGACCGGAATTGGTAAGGGTGGTTACAACAATGATGTTGCTAAAAAGATTCCTAATCAGGCTGATACAGACTCTAGTAAAGTTGATTCTGTGCCTGGTCCTGCAGCTAGTGTTTCTGATAGAGATGCAAACTTCCAAGGTAATTTAGCAAGTAAAGGCCTTAACTTCTGGCCTGCTTATTCTAATGGAAATACTATTATACCTGCCGGTACTACAAGTGTTCACAATGATGCAAACGGAAGTCAAAATAATGACACTTACGGAAAAAGCACCTATGCCTTCGGTGGTCCTACCGATGCTTTCGGTGGTGGTGCTGGATCTGTAAATCTAAAGGTTGGTGATAACAACAGCGGTGTAGATGGACAATTAGGTGACGTTGTTCATGCTTTCGAACCTAGTAGTGGAGTTAACGAAACTAAATCTCCTTTCATGGTGCGTGAAGCTTGGGATGATACTCATTCTATCTTCGGAACTGCTCCTTTTACTGGTATGTCTGAAGAAACTATCAAGAATCAAATCGCCAATAATGGTTCTTTTAACAACACTTCTGGTGATGAGATTAAGAAGAGTTTCACCTTCACTATGCCTTTAAACAACACTGTTTTGAAGTCTTACCGTAATCCTTACAGTACTGTTATTTCTACCGCACTGCCTTTCTCTAAGGATAGTGGAATTTTTAAATCGGGTATTGATTACGACGCTAATCCTTTGACTGCTGATGGCAAGGGTGATCCTTTTGGTACTGGGCACAATGCTGCTGGTAATGATTCTGATATGAATGCCACTAGTGTTGGGTTCACAGGAGCGTACATTTATGACTCAGTCAATGGTAGCAAAATTAATCAGGTATCAAAACTACCAGCAACTAATCCTTGGTATGTGAACCATGGAACTGCTAATAAAGACGTTATGGATTATAATGATTCAATTGAGGATACTACTGGTAACGCGAATATAAATATTCAGGGAAAGAATGGTAGTAGTGACACTGATGCGAAGTCCTTGCATCTCAGTACTACTACTTGGGAATCTAAGAGCTGGGGTGAAGGAAACCAAGCCAGTGATAAACCTGGGATTTACAATGCTAGCCCTGATGTACAATTTAATAAAGGGACAACGAGTCCGACGACAACTACTACAGGTGATTTAGATTCTTCTTCTGATGTACAATATAATAATGTATATGATACTTGGTTGAAAGAAGACTCTGGCAAAATCAAAGGCCGTGTTTTCGCCAATGAAGTGGGAACAAGCTATATGATTCCTGGAGAAAATAGTTCGGATCAATATCCGCATGATCATCCATTATCACCAGCTCAACTAGGTTATGTTAAAGACGCTAATAATAAAGATCAGTTCAATAAAGGGACTGATGCTGGATCTAAATTCATTGACCCAAATGGATATACTTTTGCTAATCATCAAATTACTAATCCTTCGGGGGGTGTAAACGTTAGGATGGGTTGGCTAGTTCCTGGTAATGACATTGATCCTTCAGATTGGGGTCCAGGCAAAGTTGATGGTTATGCAAGATGGGATGGTCAATATGTAGTTACCAGTGCCCATCAAACACATTCACAAACCCATAAACAATTCGCAAAGAATGCTGGTTATGTTTTAATTAACGCCAGTGGGTTAAGTGAAGATCAAAGTAAAAAGTTGTCTAAATATCAGGTTCCAGATGGCGTAACTAATCCGGGGTCTATTACTTTAGATGGTATTTCAAATTATGAAAACTTCAACGATTTGGGTACTCATGCTACAAATCGTCCATACATCTCACCAGTAAATGATGATTTAGGATATCGTGGTGGTCTACTCGGAGTAATGAGTATTCACGGTAATTCTACTGATTCTGGTATTGTAAAAGGAACTTATGATAGTAAACTCAATGTTACCCAATCATCTACAATTGCTGGCAGTATTTATAACAGATTTTTAGGAACTCCTAGCGCTAATGACCCCGTATTTTTAGATGCTCCTGGACTTACTAATGGTAAAGTTAGAGTAGATGGCAAAGGTGAATTTGCAACAGATACTGATTTACATTATGGATTAGCTTGGAATGATTCATCTGATTTACCACAAGTGAAGATTAAACGTTCTTTGAATGTTCAATATTTGGTTCCAGTTTCAGTTGCCAGAGATGTAAAAACTACTTGGACACAAGATCTTCAAGTAAGAAGCGTAAGTCTTCCCACAGGTTATACGTGGGATAGAAAACAATCTGTAAAAACCGAATACAATAACTATAAGCTGTATTTGGGTGATGTAGCATTAGAAGATGCAGAATTTAACCCAGGAAATGAAGACAAAATTGATTTCATAGATACTAATTCTAACGGATCAAATATTACTCCTCGTCCGCCGTTTCGACATGACACTTCGTTAAACAATATGAACGTGATTCAAGTCAAAGATGCTCTTAAGGGTGTTCGTCCAGTAAACAATCAAATTGCCTACACACGTATTGATCAAAGCTTCCCTCACTATGATTCTGAGTTATTTGACCAAGGTTCTAACACCAAGGCACTTACTACTCATCAAGGTGAAGACGACGGAGTATTTGTTGGTAGTTCCGCTGAGATGAAGACAAAATCTAGTGATCCTAAGACAATCGGTACCTCAGATGATTACTCAATCGGAATTGTTAAAGCTCCAAGTAAATTCTTCAAAGTCAATGAAGACGGAAGTCTTGCTAATGGTCAAACTACGTTAACCAATACAGCTGATGCCAAAGTTGAACATTCAGTAGAAAATCTAGCTGATGGCAAAAAAGGTATCAACAAGACCATGGACGTTGATGAAAATGACAACGGAATGGCAATCAGTGATCCTACAAGTTACTCGAAGTTATCTGATGCTTACAACGTGAACATTTCAGCTGACGGCAAGGTTACTGCTAAAGATGACGATGAAAATTCTAAGTCTAATCAAGAAAACCGTGTTGCTCTTGTTCAACAATTAATGGATAATGGCGGTAACGCTAATGCATATTACTACATTCCATCATTACCTCGTCTCTATGAGAACTGGAACAAAGCTCGAATCAATGTGGTAGTTTACGACAAAGCAGCAGTTCCAGCTCCTACTAAACAAGACACGAAACCATCATTTGCCACAACTGATGTTTCAAGAGGAAATGATCCGTTCAACGTTAAACTTCGTCCATACACCACTGTCTATGATGATGGTGCAGTATTGACAGAAGCAAACGTTCCACAGAACTTCAAGAATATCTTGGCAAAGAGTTTAGTTGCCGGTAATCCTGATTACGCAAATAACACTGAGAAATTACAACAATTATTAGTGAATGCCTTCCTTGGTAGCTGGCAACAAAACAACGGCAGTTTCGATGAAACTGATACCGGTGCTGGCGTTAAATCACCACTATATCTATATGGCGGCTTTGGAATCAGTAACTCTGACTCTAAGAACTCATATGACAAGTGGCCAACAGGTTACGCAAATCCTGAAGATAATACTTCTAAGTATCACGAAGCTCTTACCAACTTCTCTGGTGACTTCTATCGTGGAGGAGCAGATCTAAAGGATGCACAAGGAAATACAATCGCTAATACAAAAGTTCCTGCAAGTTCAATTAAGGTTGATATCAGTAAACTTGATTTAACTAAAGCAGGCAGTTACCCAGTGGTATATACTTACACGAATCCAAGTAATGATAAGGATACGGCAAGTATAACAGTACCCGTTCAGGTAACAGATCAATCAGCACCAGTATTTGCCTTCCAAGGCACTAATGATGTAACTATTAACGTGGGAGAGAACTTTGATCCAACAGCGTATAAAGTAGTTGGTTCATGGAATATCTTCAACAAGTACAATGGTGACTATGATCAATTAGTTAACTACGAAGGAATCGCTAAAGATAGTAAAGGTGATCCAGACGTAACCATCTCTGGTACAGTTGATACAACGGTTGCTGGAATTTATCAGTTAACCTATAAAGCTACGAATGCTTCAGGTATTCAAACTGTAATGACCCGCTATATTACAGTATTACCAAAAGAAGCACCATCTAGCGAATGGAGTATCTCAGACTACAACGGAGTAGGATATGTTAACTATGTTCCAGGTTATGGGATCAATGTCTGGAATGCACCAGCAGGTACATTTACAGGTCAAAGATTACAACATGGAACAGCTTGGAAAGTCTTCCAGAAAGCGACAAATTCAAAGGGACAAACCTTCTATAACGTAGGTAAGAACCAATGGATCGATGGACAGTATGTCTCATTTGCGCCAGTAACAGGTGGCATGGAGACATTAGATGGAATCGTAACCATCAAGTATGTCCCAGGCTACGGAGTCAACTTATGGAAAGACTCAAATACGACGGGTGGATACTATGAAGGACGTAAGTTACAGGACGGCACCGAGTGGAAGACGTTTGGCCAGAAGAATGGCTTCTACAAAGTTGGTGAGAACCAATGGGTGCAGGGTGACTATGCTTCATACCGTGCTAAATAGATAGATTAAGAGAGATTTGGTTCAAGAGACCAGGTCTCTTTTTATTTTGGGAAAATGTAACAAAAAAATGGCGATTAAGCCCGACATCTTCCGATGTCAAGTTAATCGCCTTATTCCTGGGTAAATGATACTCTGATATCTAAAATCTAGCTGGATTATTAAAATTATACAAAAAGTATTGGATCACTTTATAAAACTCTTCAAGATCTAATTCCCCGATTTTCTCAGGATTTCGATCGCCGTTTTCTGATACATCTAAGCTAGCTACTTGGGCAATATTCACCTTGCTTCCTTCTTTTAGAAGCCCCTTCTCGATCGCATTATTTAACGGAACCAAAAATCTTCTTTCTTTGGGAGTTGAAGTGATTGGGCAAACTATTGCCAAACGACCATTTTGATTGTACTCGTTTCTACTAATCACTAACGCAGGCCGTCTTTTATTAATTTCGCTCCCTTTACTAGGGTCAAAATCGATGTAAATTAAGTCTCTTTCTAAGAATTTACTCACTGAGTTCACTGCCTCTTGGACGATAATCACGAGCGATGTTATCGGTGTCCATATCTTTTAAATCTTCAGCTGTTGCATCCGCATAAATATCTGGTACCTTAGGAATCAACGAAATATAGCCGTCAGCACCTTTATGTAAATAAAACTCTTGCCCTTCTTTAACATTTAAATCTTTGGTTAAAGAAATTACGATGGAACTTCCTACTTTTCGCGCCTTTACCTTTTGCATTTTGAAAACTCCTATATATCTTACGTATACCAGTATATATCAGCAGTGAGGTTATGGCAACTAAGACAGGCAAGACTCCTGACCCTGATATTCTAGCAATCCCCAAAATTGGCGAAGGCGTCAATATTTCTGACGTTTTAGGCACAGCTTTCTTCGGTAACCCGAATGAAGCTTATGCACAGCTTTATATCAATGGGTACGATAACGTTGCACAAAATGAAGAAAATATTATTCATGAATCTACCTCCAGCATTACTCTTATGGCTCAAAGCAAGATTACTGGCCGGAAAGCTACTGCCGTTTTCAAGCTTAACAATAAGACTTTCAACGTCTTGCCTGAGAAAGTTTTGCTAGAGAATAATATTGACAGCTCTCCTTCCTCTAAAGGTGAATGGGGTACTAGAAATTTTCCGGATTCTGAAGGTTCACCTCGTCTTGGTGATAGTACCGCTGGAACCTTTAATCAGCGTACTAACCTCAAGAATGGTTTGACTCAAGATCAACAGAAATTAATCGGTAGTGGTGGTTCTACTGCTTGGGTTGATCCTGATACTGGTTCTGGGACTATCGTGGTGCCGAGAGGTACTGATGCTGCTACTATCGCTAAGAAGATTAAAGCTCTCGGTTATCAGAGTAACTTCAATATCTCTAACGTTGCTCCTATGAAAGCTATTCATGGCGATAATGTGGCTGGTACTCTCGCTACTGATAAGAATTCTTACAACGCTTCTGGGGTAGTTGGCAGCGGACCTTCTTCCGTTACGTTTGGTGATAATTCTTTATCAAGTCTTAACCCTGATTTGAATGCCACCAGCATTAGTAACGATAATTTTAAACCTGCTGATGGAACTCCTGTAGATAACTACATCGGCGTAGCTGATCCTCGTTTGACATATGATCATACTTCTAACACAATTACCGGGGCTAATAATCTGAAGTCTGACTTCAGTAATTCACTCTTGTTTAATCCTTTCAATACCAACAACAAGGATGAGACCGGAATTGGTAAGGGTGGTTACAACAATGATGTTGCTAAAAAGATTCCTAATCAGGCTGACGCTCTTAATGGTAATACCGACACTCCTACGGGCGCTAGTTCTACCGGTAGAAATCAAGAATTTCAAGGCTATTTAGGAAATAAATCTTCAGACACTCCTGCCGGACCTAATCTTCATTTTTGGCCTGCGTTTGGTACTAATCTTGATCAAACGGTAGCATCTAATAGTACAAATACTATTGCTAATGGTTCTCAAGGTAAGGATGCTTATGGGGACAGCACTTATGCCTTCGGTGGAGCACCTGACGCTTTTGGTGGCGGGGATTCAATTTTTGATCCCGTTCCCCCTACTAATACACCTATGAAAGTTAAAGATAACAACAACGGTGTAGACGTAAAATTAGGTGATGTTGTTCACGCCTTTGAACCTAGTAGTGGAGTTAACAAAACTAAATCTCCATTTATGGTTCGTGAAGCTTGGGATGATACTCATTCTATCTTCGGAACTGCTCCTTTTACTGGTATGTCTGAAGAAACTATCAAGAATCAAATCGCCAATAATGGTTCTTTTAACAACACTTCTGGTGATGAGATTAAGAAGAGTTTCACCTTCACTATGCCTTTAAACAACACTGTTTTGAAGTCTTACCGGAATCCTTACAGTACTGTTATTTCTACCGCGCTGCCTTTTTCTAGAGGAGCTACTGGATTTGTATCAGGTGATGATTATGACGCTAATCCTTTGACTGCTGCTGGTCAGGGTGATCCTTTTGGTACAGGAGTAAACAATAATGTTGCTAATGATCCTTTTGATATGAACAGTTCAAACATTGGATTTAACGGTAAATACAAATATGAAGCTGATGGAACTCTAATAACAGGTATATCTGTTCCTACTAACCCTTGGTATGTTAATCACAAAACAGATAATTCCACTGTTGGTTATAATGACCAGATTAAAGATACTAAAGGAAATGCAAATATCAATATTAAAGGCAGTGGCAGTGGCAATGAGCATGCACAATCGCTGCATTTGAGCGATGTTACTTGGGAATCTAAACGTATCGGTGGCACAAGTACAAGCGGGGGTTCAGCTATTCCTCATAGTACTCTTGAAGTCAATATTGATGTTCCCTCAACGACCGACAAACTAGGCATTTATAATGCGAGTGATTTAGTAGAATTTCATGATCCAGCGTCGGGAGGAGTAACCTCAACCACAGGTGTCGATAATGCAGATGATGGCAAAACCAACAATAAATATAGTACTTGGATTGACGATATTGATGCTACTGGATCAGGTCTTAAAGGACGTAAAATAGATAATACAACAAGTGCACCATTTACTTCGCTTAAGGGCAACAGTAATGATGATACTAATTATGACAATATTTTAAGCGATGTTCAATTAAAAGCTGTCGACGACGCTAACAATTATGATAATTTTGCTAATAGAGACGATAGTAGTCCTACCAATTTAGCGTTTGTCAATCCAATTGGTAATGGCGATTTTGGATCACACCCATCATCCTCAAACGGGAGAACGGATGGTTGGTTAGTTGTTGATAGTAAAGTCCCTAATGGATCGACTTCCATTCCTGCTTATCAAAATAATCCTTTGTGGGGAAATCCGGGTGAACCCAGGTATATATCTTACCCAAATCACAGTATTATAACTTATTATAAACAGACACATACCGAAACACATAAACAGTTTGCTAAGAACGTCGGCTATGTCCTGATCAATGGAACTGGTCTTAGTGAAGCTCAAAGAACTAAACTTTCTACATATCAAATCCCTGGAGGAAAAGATAGTGGTGTAGCTAATATCTTAAATGGCGTTCAAAATAACGCAAGATTTGATGCTGTTGGCAATCGTCCGTTCATTTCGCCAGTAAATGATGATTTTAATTATCGTGGTGGATTACTGGGAGTTATGAGTATTCACGGCAACGAAGATAACCCTGGTATGGGAGTTAGTCCATCATACCCAGCTGGAGATACTGATGCTGTGAGTGGTGCAAAAAATTCTTGGGTTTCTCAGTCTTCAGACTTGGCGGGAAGCATATACAATAACTTTTTAAGAAATCCGATGCCTACTGTAGGCAACCCTGTATTTTTGAAGACCCCGGGACTTTTGACAAATTCTAGTACTGTCAGAGTAGATGGAAAAGGTCAGTTTGCTTCAGATACTGATTTACATTATGGTTTAGCTTGGAATGATTCTTCAGATTTACCTCAAGTGAAGATTAAACGTTCTTTGAATGTTCAGTATTTAGTTCCAGTATCTGTTGCTAGAGATGTTGCAACTACTTGGACTCAAGAGGTAAAACCTAGACGATATACTCTAGGGGGTGCCAATAATTTACATTGGGATAGATCTCAAAAAGCAGTTACAACTTATGACAATTATGAGCTATATTTAGGTGATGTTAAATTAGGAAACGTTGTCGACGGAGCTTCACAAGATGATGATAATAGGAATCCTATACGCACCCACGATCATAAGGGAACAAATTTAACAAAATTCAATGCTATTAATGCTGCTGATTCAAGTTTGACAAATCTCCGCCCAGTAAACAATCAGATTGCCTACACACGTATTGATCAAAGCTTCCCTCACTATGATTCTGAGTTATTTGACCAAGGTTCTAATACCAAGGCACTAACTGTTGATCGTGGTACAGGCGAAAAATTTGTTGGTACATCAACCGAAAAATCAACAACACCTGAAACAATCGGTACCTCAGATGATTATTCAATCGGTATTGTTAAAGCGCCAGATAAATTCTTTAACGTTGACGATAAAGGTGTCTTGAAACCAGGCGAAACTGGCTTCAAGACTTTACCTGAAAACGAAGGATATGTTAAAGGTTCAACTCAAAATGCTGCTGATGGCAAAAAAGGTATTAACAAGACCATGGACGTTGATGAAAATGACAACGGAATGGCAATCAGTGATCCTACAAGTTACTCAACATTAGCTGATGCTTACAACGTGAACATTTCAGCTGATGGCAAGGTTACTGCTAAAGATGACGATGAGAATTCTAAGTCTAATCAAGAAAACCGTGTTGCCCTTGTTCAACAATTAATGGACAATGGCGGTAACGCTAATGCATATTACTACATTCCATCATTACCTCGTCTTTATGAGAACTGGAACAAAGCACGTATCAATGTGGTAGTTTACGACAAAGCTGCAGTTCCTGCTCCTACTAAACAAGACACGAAACCATCATTTGCCACAACTGATGTTTCAAGAGGAAATGATCCGTTCAACGTTAAACTTCGTCCATACACCACTGTCTATGATGATGGTGCAGTATTGACTGAAGCAAACGTTCCTCAGAACTTCAAGAATATCTTGGCAAAGAGTTTAGTTGCGGGTAATCCTGATTACGCAAATAACACTGAGAAATTACAACAATTATTAGTGAATGCCTTCCTTGGTAGCTGGCAACAAAACAACGGCAGTTTCGATGAAACTGATACCGGTGCTGGCGTTAAATCACCACTATATCTATATGGCGGCTTTGGAATCAGTAACTCTGACTCTAAGAACTCATATGACAAGTGGCCAACAGGTTACGCAAATCCTGAAGATAATACTTCTAAGTATCACGAAGCTCTTACCAACTTCTCTGGTGACTTCTATCGTGGAGGAGCAGATCTAAAGGATGCGCAAGGAAATACAATCGCTAATACAAAAGTTCCTGCAAGTTCAATTAAGGTTGATATCAGTAAACTTGATTTAACTAAAGCAGGCAGTTACCCAGTAGTATATACTTACACGAATCCAAGTAATGATAAGGATACGGCAAGTATAACAGTACCAGTTCAGGTAACAGATCAATCAGCACCAGTATTTGCCTTCCAAGGTACTAATGATGTAACTATTAATGTGGGAGAGAACTTTGATCCAACAGCTTATAAAGTAGTTGGTTCATGGAATATCTTCAACAAGTACAATGGTGACTATGATCAATTAGTTAACTACGAAGGAATCGCTAAAGATAGTAAAGGTGATCCAGACGTAACCATCTCTGGTACAGTTGATACAACGGTTGCTGGTATTTATCAGTTAACCTATAAAGCTACTAATGCTTCAGGTATTCAAACCGTAATGACCCGCTATATTACAGTATTACCAAAAGAAGCACCATCTAGCGAATGGAGTATCTCAGACTACAACGGAGTAGGATATGTTAACTATGTTCCAGGTTATGGGATCAATGTCTGGAATGCACCAGCAGGTACATTTACAGGTCAAAGATTACAACATGGAACAGCTTGGAAAGTCTTCCAGAAGGCGACAAATTCAAAGGGACAAACCTTCTATAACGTAGGTAAGAACCAATGGATCGATGGACAGTATGTTTCATTTGCGCCAGTAACAGGTGGCATGGAGACATTAGATGGAATCGTAACCATCAAGTATGTCCCAGGCTACGGAGTTAACTTATGGAAAGACTCAAATACGACGGGCGGATACTATGAAGGACGTAAGTTACAAGATGGCACCGAGTGGAAGACATTTGGTCAGAAGAATGGCTTCTACAAAGTTGGTGAGAACCAATGGGTGCAGGGTGACTATGCTTCATACCGCGCTAAATAGATAGATAAGAGAGATTTGGCCCAAGAGACCAGGTCTCTTTTTATTTTGGGAAAAAGGGGTGTTTTTTGCGGTTTTATTGATCAACACCAAAGATCTAAGTTTGATAATCGTCTTCATAAATAGTATAGTAAAATAGCAAAAAATTTATTTATAAGGAGAAGAAAAGTTTGAAAAAGAAAAATATTATCTTTATTTCAAGCAGTGTCCTCGCTCTATCTATGGGGTTGATGGTTACTGCTCAAAATGTTGGTGCTGAGACTGCTACACCTTCTGTTAGTGAAAGAGGTAGTTTACCAAACACTCAGAACGGTGAAATTGTTAAAACTGGAGTCTCTGGCACTTGTAAATGGGATTACATTAAGAATGATGATAATAATTACACTCTTCAATTTCATGCGGGAAATTTGGCAGCAGGTGCGATCATTCCCAAAGATTTAGACAATTTATTTACGGGGACAAAAATTAGTTTTGATCCGGGAGTCGTTGCACCAGAAAATTGTTCTTTTATGTTTTATCGATTGCAAGAAGAAATTCAAAGCATTGATTTCACTAATTTCGACACGTCTAAAGTTGTTAATATGTCAAGTATGTTTGATAGTTCTTACTATCTGACCAGTCTTGATTTAAGCTCTTTTGATACTAGCCAAGTCACGGATATGTCAGGTATGTTTTGTAAATGCGACAAGATTCAGAGCTTAAATTTAAGTAGCTTTAATATGAGTAATACAAAGTACAGTGGTGGAATGTTTGCTGCTACTTTTGATCTAAATCACTTAGTATTGGGACCAAAGGTAAATTTGAATGATTCAGTTTCGTATGAGGATCTCAAAGTCCCGACTCCCGGAGAAATTGTGCCAGGGACGGATAAAGTTGTTACTTCTTCTAATTGGATTGCTACAAGCGGCTACGCTCAAGGAACGAGATATACTGGAATGGCATTATCAGGGATAACAAATCGTGATCAAGTGACAGTTTATGACTGGGACACGACACCAGTTAGTACCAATAATTATGAATCTAAGGCTTTCACTCGCACGATTAATGTTCATCAGCCTGATGGATCAGTCATATCCGAAAGGCAAACTGCAACAATTAAGCGTCTTGTTACCATTAATCCTGATGGTACTAGAACATACGGTGCTTGGTCTAAAGCTCAATGGAATCAATATCGACCACAAGAAATTCCGGGATATGAACCTGATCAAGAAGTGATTCCTGCACGGTCAATTGATTCCAACAGTGGGGATTCAACGGTCGATGTCTACTATGATGAAGTGGAACAAACCGTAAATATTAGCTATGTATATGGTGATACAGTAGTAGGAACTCAGAAATATACCGGTTACGTAGGTGATGTGATTACGCCAAATTATCACGCGCCACGCAAGTATGATATTGTTTCTATTCCTGAGGAAAGCATCACTATTGATGGTAGTGGGAACCAGATTGTGATTGTTAAAGTGGAACCAAAAATTACGCAAACTACTAGAACAAGAACGAAAGTAAGAACTATTAACATTCATCAACCAAATGGTGCCTTAAGAAGTTATCAGCAAACAGCTGTTGTTGCGCAAACTATTTACACTAATATGGTTACTGGTGAAAAGACTTATAGTGAATGGGGAACTTCCAAATGGGAAGAATTCAAGCTCCCTAAGTTTGAAGGATATCAGGCAAATCAAATTGTTCCAGCGACAATAGTGAATGCATTAACTGAAGACAATCTCGTTGATATCTTCTATCGAAAAATTTAAATTCTTTTTAACCATTAATGGCGGAAATTTTCAAAGATAAATTTGATATCATCCGATATTAGTACTTGCTGTACTTATTGAATGTTGACATCGAATTCGCAAATAGTATACTAAAATAGCAAAAAATTTATTTATAAGGAGAAGAAAAGTTTGAAAAAGAAAAGTTTTATTTTTATTTCCAGCAGTGTCCTCGCTCTATCCATGGGGATGATGGTTACTGCTCAAAATGTTGGTGCCGAAACTGCTACACCGGCTTCAGTTAGTGAAAGGGGTAGTCAGAACGGTGAAATTGTTAAAACTGGAGTCTCTGGCACTTGTAAATGGGATTACATTAAGAACGATGATAATAATTACACTCTTCAATTTCATGCGGGAAATTTGGCAGAAGGCAAAATTGTTCCTGAAGGAATTAATTTTTGGAATTGCAAAAATCTTAAAATTACTTTTGATCCAGGAGTGATTGCTCCAGAAAATTGTTCTAAGATGTTTTCTTACGTTAATGTTCAAAATGCGAGCGTTGATTTTAAGAATTTTGACACTTCTCATGTAACTGACATGTCATGTATGTTTAGTGGATCGATTTGCTTTTTAAATCTCGATTTAAGCAGCTTTGATACCAGTCATGTTACAAATATGGAAGATATGTTTTATAAATGTGGTAGTTTACAATCTCTAAATTTAAGCAATTTTGATATGACTCATCTACAGAACAATTCTACAGTATTTAGTGCCACTTGCAGTCTTAATCACTTGATTGTAGGACCTAAGGTAGATTTGAGCAAAGGAGCTCCATCTTATGGCACAATATTTGAAGTTCCTATGATTGGTACAACGGTCCCAGGCACTGATAAAGTAGTCACTTCTCGGAGATGGATTGCAACCAGCGGTTATAAGCAAGGGACAAAATATACTCCTGATGATTTAATGTCGTTGAAGGGACGAGATCAAGTAACGGTTTACGATTGGGATACTACGCCAGCGAGTGCCAATAATTATGAATCTAAAGCCGTGACTCGGACAATTAATCTGCACCTGCCTGATGGATCAGTATCAACAGATAGACAAACTGCTACAATCAAACGTTTAATTAATGTCAATTCTGATGGAACTATAACATATGGACCTTGGTCTAAGGCTCAATGGAATCAATATCGACCACAAGAAATTCCAGGATATGAACCTGATCAAGCAGTAATTCCAGCCCTGTCAGTGGACGCTTATTGTTGGGATACAACGATCGATGTCTACTATGACGAAGTGGAACAAACTGTAAATATTAACTACGTTTATGGCGATACCGTCGTCGGAACTCAGAAATATACTGGTTACGTTGGTGATGTGATTACGCCAAATTATCATGCGCCACGCAAGTATGATATTGTTTCTATTCCAGAAGAAAGCATTACTATTGATGGTAGCGGTAATCAGAGTGTGACTGTTAAAGTTGAACCTCGGATAACACAAAGTTCTGAGTCTAGAACGGCAGTCAGAACTATTAACATTCATCAACCAAATGGTGCCTCAAGAAACTACCAACAGGTTGCTGTAGTCAAAAGAACTATTTATACCAATATGGTTACTGGTCAAAAGACTTATGGTGAGTGGGGAACAGCCAGATGGGATGCATTTCCATTGCCTAACTTTGTAGGGTATCGTCCAAATCAACAGGTTCAAACTCAAGAAGTAGACTTTGTTACTCAAGATGATATTGTCGATGTTGTTTACCTCAAAATGTAAATCGAAATAACGAACTATATATACAAATATCTAATTTATATTAAAAAATTGTCCCCAACTCTGGTTGGGGATTTTATTTTTTGATTTTCCTCATAATTTTGGAAATAATTCAAACTGTCGAGTTCAAATTATTTCCAAAGTTGGATGCTAAATTGGTCTTTGAAAGCGATTTTATAAGCAGATATACTTTTCATTGAGGAGGGAAAACAATGGAAAGCCGGCTACCTGAATTATTCCGACTCATTTGTTTAAAACAAGAAAGTTTTACAATCGATAAATTAAGTGAGTTGTTTAATGTAACATCGAAAACTATTTTAGCTGATCTCGCAAAGCTCAATGATTTCCTTTCTAAGGCGGGCTTTAATGAAATTCTTGTTCGAAATAAAAAAGTTACGTATCCAGAGTCTATTAACGCATCATTCTTAAACATTTTACCTAACAAGAAAGATATCTTGTATTTGGATAGTAACTTCCGTAAGAGGCAGATTACGCTTGATGTATTACTGAATACCAAGAACTTAAGTATCTTAAATCTGATGGCAAAATATAGCCTTTCCAAAAACACAATTATTAAAGAGATCAGGGAAGTAAAGAAGGCTTTATCTAGTCAAGGAATTAAACTTCAGTCGATCCCATTTACGGGCTATGTGCTAGTTGGCGATGAGGAAACAATCAGGAAATTAATTGCTTCATTGTACCCAACCGCGCAAATAAATATATTTGACCAACTAGAAAATATTGAGCAGATTGAGAAAACAATCAGTATTATCTTTAAAACTCTTAAGCGCCACGTTTCTCAGAATTCGTTTGATCGAATCATTTCTTACTTTTGGGCAAGTTATGAAAGAACAAATCAGGGCTTCTTTATTGAGAATAATTTAGCAGTCCCTGATAAACACTATTTAGAAATCGAAACAATGACGGAAAATGAATCATTTAATAAATTGTTTCCTAATTGTGTTAAGCGACCTGCCGAAATGAATTATTTGGGAAATTTGATTGCTGAGGCCTCTTTAGCAGACATCAACGAAAATGTTGCTGATGACTGGCTGTTTTGGAATTTTATCACGATCGATTTCATCAAACACGTTGGAATTTTCTTTGCAGAACCATTTTTTGATCAAGACGAGAAGCTCTTTCAGGGAATTTTAACTCACCTTCGGCCCGCGTATAATCGCATACGCTCCCAGGAAGAATTAAATAATCCTCTTTACGAACAAATCGTAACTAAATTTCAAAATTTAAATTCAGCGGTAACTAAAGCAATTCCTCAGCTGGAATTGAAATTAGATGTTAAATTCAGCAAACAGGAGATATCTTTTTTAACCCTTTTCTTTGCTGCCTCACTTGAAAGGAAACACGTTAAGGTGCGAAAGCTTAAGAAGGTTATCGTGGTCTGCAATTCGGGGTTAAGCACTTCACAGCTCTTAAACAGTAAACTGCAGGGGATTTTTAAATTTAACTTTCTAGGAACTTTCAGTAAACGAGAGGCTGATAATTGGCTAAGAAGAAATGAGGTCGATCTCATAATTTCTACCATTGACTTCTCTTCAGAAAAAGCTCCAACGATCAAAGTTAATCCCATGCTTCCAACTCAAGATGTCGACCGAATTCAGAAAATTTCTCGAATTCCGCTTCATGAAATTAATATTGATGAAATAATATCGATTTTTACAAGACATGTACGCTTGTCTGAGCAGCAAAAACGGCTCGTCTATGTCGATTTAAAACACTTGCTACAAAATAATTTAAAGAAAGATGGTTATGAGCCTATGTTAACGGAAGTCTTGACTCCTAATACAATTAAAACAAAATACTTAGCTAAGGATTGGCAAGACGCAGTTAAAGAGTGCGGGAATCTCTTGGTTAAAGATGGAGATGCAACCAACAATTACGTCACGGCAATGATTCAAAATGTCAAAACTAATGGTAATTATATCGTTATTGCTCCAGGGATTGCGATGCCGCATGCTCGACCAGAAAAAGGTGCTTTAAAGATTGGATTTAGTCTGGTGACGCTACAAACGCCGATAAATTTCGGCCATCCAACTAACGATCCTGTCAAGCTGGTTATTGGCTTATGTGCAACTGACAATCAAAGTCACCTTTTGGCTCTATCTGAACTTGTAGAGCTTTTGGGCAACTTGAAAGTAGTGGAACAAATTAATCGTTGTCAAACAAGTGAAGAAATTTACAAAATTATTCGGGAGGGAAATAAAAAATGATTAAAATCGTAACAGTTTGTGGTGCTGGTGTCGGTAGTTCAATGATGGAACGGTTATTCACTCAACAAATATTGGACGGAGAAAATATTGAAGGAGTTGTCGATGCTTCAGATATTGGTTCGGTGGATCCTAATTCTTATGACATCGTTGTTACAACCTCAGACTTTGCTGATCAGCTATCTGAGACCAAAGCTGAAGTAATTAGAATCAATAATTTAATGGACAAAGATTATTTGAAGAAGGAACTATTAGCTGCGATTGCCAAAATAAATCAAAGCGAGGAGAATTGAAATGAAAATTCTGCTTTATTTTATAAATAATGTCCTTAGCCAACCCATCTTCATTATTGGTATTGTTGTAATTGTCGGCATGGCAGCTGAGAAGAAAAGCTGGGATAAGATCTTGCCCAGTACTCTAAAGGCAATTATCGGATTCACGATGATCAATGTGGGAGGCCAGACTTTAGGTACGGCACTTCTGCCGCTGCAGTTAATGATTTCAAGAATTTTTAGGGTTAAAGCACCGAATTTAACCGATATTGGTGCAACCCAAGCTTCCAGTTTAGCCTCAATCGGGACCGAAATGGCTCTAATTTTCGCATTAGGATTCTTGGTTAACATTCTATTGGCGCGATTTACGCCATTAAAATTCGTTCATTTATCGCCGCATGTTTCATTCTTTTTCGCCGGAATGATTGCAGCACTGCTCAAATTCAATACCAAGCTAACAATTGTACCGCTCGTGTTAATTGGCGCAGTAATTTTAGGTCTGTATATGACATTATCTTGTGCTTATGTAAATATCCTAATTAAACCAGTCAAAGGAGCCGACGGCTTTACTCTAGGTCATTCTAGCTCATCTGGCTTGTTAGTAGCTTCGATTTTAGGGAAATTTCTCGGAAACAAAGATCATGACTTGGAAAAAATGAAGATTCCTAAGAAACTAAATTTTCTAAGAGAAATGACCATTGCTTTAACGATTGTGATGACTCTTTTATTCTTCTTTCTCGGACTATTTTCAGGCAACGGCTGGATTATGCAAAATGTCAGCGGCGGCAAAGACATTGTTGTTTTTAGTATCACTAAAGGGGTTGAGTTTGGAATGTGGATTACAGTTATTATTACTGGAGTCAGAATGATGTTAGCTGAAATCATTCCAGCATTTCACGGGGTTGCTGATAAGCTGATTCCAAATGCGAAACCAGGTTTAGATGTTCCGTTACTATTCCCTAATTATCCAACTTCAGTAATCGTTGGATTCTTATGCAGTTTAACCACGGGATTAATTGGGATGTTAATTCTGGGAGCGGCCAACTATCCGGTGATTGTCTTTCCGGCTTTGATTCCAACTTTCTTTACTGGAGCAGTTACCGCAATTTTCGGCAACGCTCATGGCGGAACCAGAGGAGCAATTCTGGGATCGTGCGCTAATGGATTCCTTTTAATCTTCGGTCAAGCATTGCTATTACCGCTGGTCGGCAGTTTTGCGCCAATCATGCGAATCTTAAGCGAAACTGACTACTGTGTTTATGGTCCAATCCTGGGATTCTTTCTTAAAGCAATCGGTGGTGCTTAATGACAATGCCGATCTTCTTCATTCCAATTAACTACCCGGAGCGCAAAACATTCTTTCAATTAATGGATTTACTAGCAGCCAATCATGTTAAGACAATTGAATTAGGCATTCCCGTAACAAACGCATACCAAGACGGACCTTTAATTCAAAAGATTAATAGGTGCTTATTGCAAAATGGATTAACTATCAACGATATCAGCGATACGTTGAAACAAATTAAACAAAATTATGAATTCAAAATTGTGATTATGACTTATTATGAAGGGATTCAGCAATTACGATTTGGCCAGCTGGATCACGCTTTATACGATGCGATCCTTTGTGTCGATCATGAGCTGCCAAAAGAAATTTATCCTAATATTGTTTCGATCATTTCACCAGGCTTATCCTTAGAAACTATTCGACAAAAAGTTGAGCAGTCTAATACTTTTATCTATTTAACCTCCTCGAATGCCAAGACTGGCTCGTTGATCGATCTGAAACATGCTCCTTACAAAGAAATTATTCTGTCCATTAGACAGATGACCTCACTTCCAATTTATGTTGGATTTGGAATTAAAAACAATGAAGATGTCCAACGAGTCATAGAAAATGGAGCTGACGGATCAATTATTGGTTCACAACTACTGAAGCACTATGAAACTCAAGGTCTACCAGGAGTAAGTCAGTACTTACAAACTTTTTAAAGCACAAAAATAGCGGTTAGCTCTGTTCTTGAGTTAATCGCTATTTATCTTAAGCAAAAGCTGCTACGTACAAATTTGCTGCGTGTTCTGGATTAAAGTCGATCATTTTAATAATATCAACTGCGGGTGCAGATTCACCAAAGTGATCGTAACCCATAGTCACACCCTTAAGTCCGACATACTGCTGCCAGCCAAGGGTTGCGCCAAGTTCAATCGACATCCGGCATTCAATCTCATCTGGTAAAACTTCAGCCTGATATTCAGCAGATTGGAGCGCAAATAGCTCCCAAGAAGGCATCGAAACAACTCGAACAAAGATTTGCTTTTGCACTAGAATTTCTTGGGTCTTAATTGCGAGGGCAACTTCCGAGCCAGTTGCGATGATGATCCCGGTGGGTTTGTTATTGGCCGCTTCTGAGATAACATAAGCGCCTTTTTGAGCTTTCAGTCGATCGCTGCCTGCCAATTGCGGCACTGCTTGTCGATTTAAAATTATCGCAGTTGGCGTCTTATTAGCCGCCAATGCCAATTGCCAAGCTGCCTTGACCTCTTCGTCATCTGCAGCCCGAAATACGTTAATATTAGGCATTGCTCTTAAAGACATCAACTGTTCCACCGGCTGATGAGTTGGCCCATCTTGACCTACATACAAACTATCATGTGTAAAGACGAAAATCGTTGGGACTCCCATAATCGCTGCTTGCCGAATAGCACTTCTCATATAATCAGAAAAAACCAAAAACGTTCCCGTATAGCCTCTTAATCCACCGTGTAGAGTAATTCCATTAGCAATGGCAGCCATTGCGAACTCTCTGATTCCAAAATAAATATTAGGGCCCCAATAACGATGTTTTGCCATGAAGAATTTATCATTGATCGTTGTTTTGTTAGACGTCCCTAAGTCGCCACTTCCGCCGACCAAAATCGGCATTTGAGGGTAAACTGTATTTAGAACTTGCCCTGAAGCAGCTCTAGTCGCCATTTCTCCTTCAATCTTTAGCGATTCAAAATCAGGTTCTGTTAGTTCACCTTTCATGATCTTTGTTAATTGATTTGCTAAATCGGGGAATTTCTGGCGATATTTCTCAAATAAATTCAACCAGGTCTCTTCAGCTTGAACACCTCGATCGCCTACTGCATCAAACCATTTTGCGACTTCATCCGGCACATAGAAAGGCTCTTGATCGGCAAAGCCAAACTGCTTCTTCATGTATTGCGCTTCTTCATCTGAAACGGGATCACTGTGAATCGCGCTAGTCCCTGCTAAACGCGAACCATAACCAATAATAGTATTAACTTTAATGAGGGTTGGCCGATCAGAACAACGCTTAGCTTGGGCGATTGCTGATTTGATTTCGAGGCAATTATTGCCATCATGTACTTCGATCGTATTCCAACCCATCGCTTCAAATTTCAGCATTTCATCTTCAGTATTTGAAGCCGTTAATTCAGCATCAGAAGTGACTTGATTGGCGTCCCATAGCACAATTAGTTTATTTAATCCCAAATTCCCCGCGACTGAAGCAGCCTCTTGACAAACTCCTTCTTCAAAATCGCCATCGCCAGAGATTACATAAGTATAGTGATTAACAATCGGAAAATGCGGCTGATTAAAACGATCGGCTAAATGCGCCTCGGCAATCGCCATCCCGACTCCCATCGCAAAACCTTGTCCAAGAGGACCGGTACTCGCATCCACCCCGATGGTTTTCTTATATTCAGGGTGGCCAGGGGTAATACTGTTTAACTGGCGAAATTGTTTGATATCCTCAATGGTTAAAGGAAAACCGCTAAGGTGTAATAAAGCATATAAGAGCATGGATCCATGACCTGCACTTAAGACAAATCGATCTCGATCGAACCATGTTGGATCTTCAGGGTTAACTGACATATAATAACGCCATAAGATGTAACCCATCGGAGCCGCTCCTAAAGGCATTCCTAAATGTCCGTGATGGGCTCTTTGAACTGCGTCCAGGGTTAAATTTCTAATTGTATTGACCGATAATTGATCTAATTTTTGTTCCATTATTAACTGACTCCTTTGCTCCTAAAAAATACCGTGAACTAACTGACCAATAAATTTAATGATTAAAGCAACCGCATTGAAATCTGTTTCTGGAAAAGCAGTTCCTTTCAAGCCGATCGACGAAAGAACGGGATAAACTAACGATGGACCAACAGCAATCAAGATCCCGACGATAAATGAGCCAATGACACAGCCTTTCCAACCACCAGTTGCATTACCGAATACCCCAGCAGTCGCACCAATGAAGAAGTACGGAACAGCGACTGGAATAATTACGGGCATTTTAAAAATGGCAAAAACAAACATCATTAATAGTCCAGCTAAGTATGCCGAGACAAAACCAATTACCGTTGCCGTTGGCGCGTAAGGGAAGACCACCGGAACATCGAGAGCAGGTTTAGCATTTGGAATTAATTTCTCCGAAATTCCAACAAATGCCCCCACGATTTCACCTAAAAGCAGACGAACTCCGGTAATGATTACATATAAAGCTGCCGAGAATTGTAAGCCTTGGAGCAGGGGATAAATCAACCAATTAACTCCCTTTGAAAGATGTTCGACCTGCGCTTTGCCAGCAAATAAAGCAGCAATGTAATAGAAGATCACCATCGTAATTGAGACCCCAATGACGTAATCTTTGAAAATACTGAGCCAACCTGGTAACTTCAACTTTTCGGTACTGTCTTTAGGATCTCCTACTTTACCGCCTACCCAACTAGAAAGAGCGTACCCTAGTGAAACATAGTGAGCTAAAGCAATGTCATCGCCGCCAGTTACTTTGCGCATTCCAGGTTGAGCAATCGCTGGCATGGCAGCTGACATAAATCCCACGATCAAGCCACCGATGATGATAATTGCAGTGTTGTTTAAGCCGACCGATTTCAACATAATGGTCGAAAGCGCTGATAAGTACAAATTGTGTTGCCCAGTTAAGAAAATGTATTTCATCGGTGTGATTCGCGCTACGATTAGATTAACAACAAATCCTAAAGTCATAACTAAAGCAACTACGGTGCCAAATCTTTGTTGGGCAAGAGCAGTTACTGCCTCAGCTAAAGGCAAGACCCCCTGTAAGTGAAATCCTTTAGCAAATAACGCTTGAAAATCATTCAAAGCCACCGTCGCAGCCGCACTCCCAATACTAAATACCAAGAAGCCGACAATGGTCTTTAATGTTCCATTAATTACTTTGGTGGGGCTTTCCTTTTGAAGAACTAACCCGACAAAAGAAATCAGTCCGATCATGATTGAAGCTGTACTTAATAAGTCAACGATTAAAGATAGAATTCCATTCATAATTCATCACTCTCCTTTATGAGATCAAGTTTGTTGATCGAGAAAATTTTGTAGTTTTGTTTTAATTTCTTCTTTGTCGGTTAAATCTTTAATCCCGATGACCTGACGGACGTCATCTTTCACATCAGGAACCAGGTCTTCCATGGTTATTAATAAATCTGGATCAATTCCTTTGGCAGAATCAATCACGTCGTGTGACACTTCAAATGGGAAATTATTCTCTTTGACCACTTGATTAACTTTAATCTTTAGCATCATGGAAGACCCCATTCCGGTGCGACAAGCGACTAAAATTGAAAATTTCTTACTCATTTTCGTTATACCTCGATTCAAATTCTTTGATTAACGTGTAAACCTCTGACGGGTTAGCTGCCTGAATTAATTGCGCCAGAAATTTCTGATCACTAATAAAATTTACTAATTCTGACATTGCTTTTAAGTGCGACTTATTATCAATGGCACATAATGCAAAAACAAATTTAACTGGATCATTACTGCGATTACCAAAATTAATTGGTTTTTTCAAAGTGGCGACAGTAATCCCGACTTTCTTGGCCCCCAGTTCAGGTCGAGCGTGGGGCAAAGCCACCCCTTTACTAATAACGATGTAGGGGCCAGATTCTTCGGTCGTTTTCACCATTCCTTTCACGTAATCCTCAGTAGCGTAACCGGCCTGAATTAAGGGCTCTGCACTTTTGATAATCGCGTCCCGCCAGTTGGCTGCTTCAATATTGAGTCTAATTAAAGACTCATTAGTAACTTCACTTAACATTTTTTCACTTCCTTGATTAAGATAATTATGGGTTATAGTATCTTCAATTCTTTTTTTATCTTGCTGGTTGAGCAGCGCGCCAACTACGACGACCGGAATCTCAAAAGTTTTATTTAAAGGAATTGTTGAAATAATCAAATCAATCGGCGCATTCTCGACAATTTGTTGCTGGACGTTACTGCTGGGAGCATCGCCAACCACGACGATATTGTTAAAGTAAGCCTGAATTTTCGTCTTAATTAATTGGGACGTTGCAACGCCTGTGGTACAGACAACTAACACCCGGATGTAGTGACGATTTTGTTCCAAATAACGGGCAAAATAGAGCGTAATAAATCCGCTCTCGTCAGCAGAAATCGGAGGTAATTCGAACTTGACAGCAACTTTACTAGAAATCCTTACAACTGTTTGAAACAGCTGGAAATATTCCCTTTTTATCTCAGGTAAGAGCACGTTATTTAAATTGATTTGATTGTAAAGGCGATTAATCATCGGCCGGATGTGATTTTGGAGATCGTTTTTAAAATCCTGATTAATTTCCCCAATTTGTAATTCCAAAACAACGTTTTCAATGTAAAAATTAGTTACTCCTTGCACTAAGTGATTTTGAAATCCTTCATCTTCAATTTTGTCCATAATATTTAAGCGGGACGACAAAAGATATTGAAGGAGAAAATAGATTTCATTTGGCTCTAACTTGGTGTTCAGGAACTCTTCGACGTGTTTGATCACTTGGCTGGCAATTGAATACAACTGCTGATTTTGCTTAATTATCATTTGGTCGTAATCAGTGAGCTTGGTTAGAATTGGGGGATTAAGCGCAAGTTTTGGATATCTGGTAAGTAAGATGTACAAATGCGACATAATATTTACGTTGTATGGATAAGTAATTTCGCTCTTTAATTCAGCGTTGATGAAATCCAGTTGCTTTAAACAGAAATTGATCAGGAAAAAATCAAGTCCGCGACTCGTAGCCAAAGAAAAATCAGGAAAGTTTTGTTTAATCAGCAGATCTTGGAGGGCATGGCGAATATCAGCTTCTGTTCCACTAATCTTTACTCGATAGTCTTTCCTTTCAAGCTTGAGCGAATACGATTTTAGAAAATCGCGGATTAACTTAAGATCCTCGTTGACAATCGTTTTGCTTAGGTAATATTGATTAAAAAGCGTGCTGATTCGCAAAGTTCGTGGAGCTGAGATAAGTAAACGCGTTAAGACCGATTGGCGTCGATTATCAGTCGAATAGCTGCCAATACTGCGCTGTTTAAGCATTTCTTTGAGATAATTATCATAATTAATTTTGAACCCCCTTCCTTTCTTACTAATAATTAAATCGCCGGAAGACAGGATCGCGTTAAGATGCTTAATAGCACGATAAACCGTCTTCGTCGAAAGCAGTAGTTGGTTAGCAATTTCTTTCGCCGTGATAAAAGAGTTGGTATTAAGCAAAAAATTTATGATTTCTTTTTCGACCTCGGTCAACATTTACTTGGCACCTCCCCCCGTAATTAATTATAAAATCCAAAACTAGAAAGCGTTTCCAGCATTATGTCCATTGCACTAGACATTTTGGCGGCTTGTAGCTCTAATATAAATCATTATGAACCAAAAAAGGAGAGAAACCGCTCAGGCATCACTCCAAAATGTAAATTCTTGATTCTTTATTTTGTGTACAGGTTATGATATAATATAAACGTTATCGAATGGCACGATAACAATCTCAAAGTTGCTTGTTTTTGCTGGGATGATAGTGCCTACTAAATCCTCTTATTATAAATTCTGTTTATTTTCAATTACATTCCCCAGCAATTCTAGTTTTAATGACGACCTTTATCGGAAGCCTTCTTTCCTCCTAACAATAAGGCGTTAACTAGATTAAACAAGTGCTTTCAATTTGCTTCCATAATTAAATCACTACTAGATCCATACTCATAGGTGGTTAACTCGAAAACAGAGTTAACTGCCATTTTTTTTGCCCAAAATAAAAAGAGACCTGGTCTCTTGAACCAAATCTCTCTTAATCTATCTATTTAGCACGGTATGAAGCATAGTCACCCTGCACCCATTGGTTCTCACCAACTTTGTAGAAGCCATTCTTCTGGCCAAATGTCTTCCACTCGGTGCCATCTTGTAACTTACGTCCTTCATAGTATCCGCCCGTCGTATTTGAGTCTTTCCATAAGTTAACTCCATAGCCTCGGACATACTTGATGGTTACGATTCCATCTAATGTCTCCATGCCACCTGTTACTGGCGCAAATGAAACATACTGTCCATCGATCCATTGGTTCTTACCTACGTTATAGAAGGTTTGTCCCTTTGAATTTGTCGCCTTCTGGAAGACTTTCCACGCTGTTCCATGTTGTAATCTTTGACCTGTAAATGTACCTGCTGGTGCATTCCAGACATTGATCCCATAACCTGGAACATAGTTAACATATCCTACTCCGTTGTAGTCTGAGATACTCCATTCGCTAGATGGTGCTTCTTTTGGTAATACTGTAATATAGCGGGTCATTACGGTTTGAATACCTGAAGCATTAGTAGCTTTATAGGTTAACTGATAAATACCAGCAACCGTTGTATCAACTGTACCAGAGATGGTTACGTCTGGATCACCTTGACTATCTTTAGCGATTCCTTCGTAGTTAACTAATTGATCATAGTCACCATTGTACTTGTTGAAGATATTCCATGAACCAACTACTTTATAAGCTGTTGGATCAAAGTTCTCTCCCACATTAATAGTTACATCATTGGTGCCTTGGAAGGCAAATACTGGTGCCGATTGATCTGTTACCTGAACTGGTACTGTTATACTTGCCGTATCCTTATCATTACTTGGATTCGTGTAAGTATATACTACTGGGTAACTGCCTGCTTTAGTTAAATCAAGTTTACTGATATCAACCTTAATTGAACTTGCAGGAACTTTTGTATTAGCGATTGTATTTCCTTGCGCATCCTTTAGATCTGCTCCTCCACGATAGAAGTCACCAGAGAAGTTGGTAAGAGCTTCGTGATACTTAGAAGTGTTATCTTCAGGATTTGCGTAACCTGTTGGCCACTTGTCATATGAGTTCTTAGAGTCAGAGTTACTGATTCCAAAGCCGCCATATAGATATAGTGGTGATTTAACGCCAGCACCGCTATCAGTTTCATCGAAACTGCCGTTGTTTTGTTGCCAGCTACCAAGGAAGGCATTCACTAATAATTGTTGTAATTTCTCAGTGTTATTTGCGTAATCAGGATTACCGGCAACTAAACTCTTTGCCAAGATATTCTTGAAGTTCTGTGGAACGTTTGCTTCAGTCAATACTGCACCATCATCATAGACAGTGGTGTATGGACGAAGTTTAACGTTGAACGGATCATTTCCTCTTGAAACATCAGTTGTGGCAAATGATGGTTTCGTGTCTTGTTTAGTAGGAGCAGGAACTGCAGCTTTGTCGTAAACTACCACATTGATTCGAGCTTTGTTCCAGTTCTCATAGAGACGAGGTAATGATGGAATGTAGTAATATGCATTAGCGTTACCGCCATTGTCCATTAATTGTTGAACAAGGGCAACACGGTTTTCTTGATTAGACTTAGAATTTTCATCGTCATCTTTAGCAGTAACCTTGCCATCAGCTGAAATGTTCACGTTGTAAGCATCAGACAACTTCGAGTAACTTGTAGGATCACTGATTGCCATTCCGTTGTCATTTTCATCAACGTCCATAGTACTGTTGATACCTTTTTTGCCATCAGCAGCATTTTGAGTTGAACCTTTAACATAGCCCTCGTTTTCAGGTAAAGTCTTGAAGCCAGTTTCGCCTGGTTTCAAGACACCTTTATCGTCAACGTTAAAGAATTTATCTGGCGCTTTAACAATACCGATTGAGTAATCGTCTGAAGTACCGATTGTTTCAGGTGTTGTTGATTTTTCGGTTGATGTACCAACAAATTTCTCGCCTGTACCACGATCAACAGTTAGTGCCTTGGTATTAGAACCTTGGTCAAATAACTCAGAATCATAGTGAGGGAAGCTTTGATCAATACGTGTGTAGGCAATCTGATTGTTTACTGGGCGGAGATTTGTCAAACTTGAATCAGCAGCATTAATAGCATTGAATTTTGTTAGGTTTGTTCCCTTATGATCGTTGGTGCGTATAGGATTCCTATTATCATCATCTTGTGGAGCTCCGTCGCCAACGTTTCCTAATTTTACGTCACCCAAATATAGTTCATAATTGTCATAAGTGGTCTTTGCATCTTGTTGTCTATCCCAATGCCAAGCCCTTGTTCCATTAACTATTCCATCTGAATAATATCTTCTTCTTACTTCTTGAGTCCAAGTAGTTGCAACATCTCTGGCAACAGATACTGGAACTAAATACTGAACATTCAAAGAACGTTTAATCTTCACTTGAGGTAAATCTGAAGAATCATTCCAAGCTAAACCATAATGTAAATCAGTATCTGAAGCAAATTGACCTTTTCCATCTACTCTGACAGTACTAGAAACTGTTGAAAGTCCCGGGGTCTTCAAAAATACAGGGTTGCCTACAGTAGGCATTGGATTTCTTAAAAAGTTATTGTAAATGCTTCCCGCCAAGTCTGAAGACTGAGAAACCCAAGAATTTTTTGCGCCACTCACAGCATCAGTATCTCCAGCTGGGTATGATGGACTCACTCCCATACCAGGGTTATCTTCGTTACCGTGAATACTCATAACTCCGAGTAATCCACCACGATAATTAAAATCATCATTTACTGGAGAAATGAACGGACGATTGCCAACAGCATCAAATCTTGCGTTATTTTGAACGCCATTTAAGATATTAGCTGTACCACTATCTTTTCCTCTAGGGATTTGATATGTAGAAAGTTTAGTTTTTTGAGCTTCACTAAGACCAGTTCCATTGATCAAGACATAGCCGACGTTCTTAGCAAACTGCTTATGTGTTTCGGTATGATGCTGTTTATACTTAGTTATGATTATTTTACCAGTACTATGCCATCCATTATATGAATCATAAGCCTTCTCTTCAACACAATCTGAAGCATCTACGTCATCAGGGACCTTTGACATATCCGGTACTAACCAACCTTGTGTATGGTATTCTATATAATTATTCCCTGGAGATCCTGAACCGCCAGATACATGTGAACCCCAATTGGTTGCATTAACTGGATCCAAAAACGGCAAATTGACTGTACCCGTACGATGTGTATCGTCATTGTTAGCAAAATTATCATTATTGTTAGCGTCGTCGACAGCTTTTAATTGAGCATCAGTAAGCGTTGAGTCTAAATTTGCGTTCCAAGAACCATCACTGCTATCTGGATGTGGGCGTTTATACTGTGCACTCGTTGTATTAACTATGTTACGTCCTTTAAGACCTGATCCAGTAGCATCAATATCGTCAATCCAAGTACTATATTTATTGTTGGTTTTGCCATAATCTGCATTATCGACACCTGTGGTTGAGGTTACTCCTCCTGACGATGGATGAAATTCTACTAAATCACTCGCATTATAAATACCTAATTTTTCGGTCGGTGAGGGAACATCAATCTTAACTTCAAGAGTACTATGAGAACTACCTGAACCGCCGCTTGTAGTAGTGTCACCGATACGTTTAGATTCCCAAGTAACATCACTTAAATGCAGCGATTGTGCATGCTCATTGCCACTGCCACTGCCTTTAATATTGATATTTGCATTTCCTTTAGTATCTTTAATCTCGTCGTTGTAACCAATAGTGGAATTATCTGTATTGTGATTAACATACCAAGGATTAGTAGGTACAGATATACCTGTTAATAGAGTTCCGTCAGCTTCATATTTGTATTTACCATTAAATCCCTTGCTTGAATCATTCATATCAGCAGGATCATTAGCTGCATTATGAGTTAAACCAAAAGGATCACCCTGACCAGCAGCAGTCAAAGGATTAGCGTCATAATCATCACCTGATACAAATCCAGTAGCTCCTCTAGAAAAAGGCAGCGCGGTAGAAATAACAGTACTGTAAGGATTCCGGTAAGACTTCAAAACAGTGTTGTTTAAAGGCATAGTGAAGGTGAAACTCTTCTTAATCTCATCACCAGAAGTGTTGTTAAAAGAACCATTATTGGCGATTTGATTCTTGATAGTTTCTTCAGACATACCAGTAAAAGGAGCAGTTCCGAAGATAGAATGAGTATCATCCCAAGCTTCACGAACCATAAATGGAGATTTAGTTTTGTTAACTCCACTACTAGGTTCAAAGGCGTGAACAACATCACCTAATTTTACGTCTACACCGTTGTTGTTATCTTTAACTTTCATAGGTGTATTAGTAGGGGGAACGGGATCAAAAATTGAATCCCCGCCACCAAAAGCGTCAGGTGCTCCACCGAAGGCATAAGTGCTGTCCCCATAAGCATCCTTACCTTGAGAACCATTAGCAATAGTATTTGTACTATTAGATGCTACCGTTTGATCAAGATTAGTACCAAACGCAGGCCAAAAATGAAGATTAGGTCCGGCAGGAGTGTCTGAAGATTTATTTCCTAAATAGCCTTGAAATTCTTGATTTCTACCGGTAGAACTAGCGCCCGTAGGAGTGTCGGTATTACCATTAAGAGCGTCAGCCTGATTAGGAATCTTTTTAGCAACATCATTGTTGTAACCACCCTTACCAATTCCGGTCTCATCCTTGTTGTTGGTATTGAAAGGATTAAACAAGAGTGAATTACTGAAGTCAGACTTCAGATTATTAGCCCCGGTAATTGTGTTAGAAGTATGATCATATGTCAAACGAGGATCAGCTACGCCGATGTAGTTATCTACAGGAGTTCCATCAGCAGGTTTAAAATTATCGTTACTAATGCTGGTGGCATTCAAATCAGGGTTAAGACTTGATAAAGAATTATCACCAAACGTAACGGAAGAAGGTCCGCTGCCAACTACCCCAGAAGCGTTGTAAGAATTCTTATCAGTAGCGAGAGTACCAGCCACATTATCGCCATGAATAGCTTTCATAGGAGCAACGTTAGAGATATTGAAGTTACTCTGATAACCGAGAGCTTTAATCTTCTTAGCGATAGTAGCAGCATCAGTACCTCTCGGCACCACGATAGTCCCAGAACCAGTATCAGGATCAACCCAAGCAGTAGAACCACCACTACCGATTAATTTCTGTTGATCTTGAGTCAAACCATTCTTGAGGTTAGTACGCTGATTAAAGGTTCCAGCGGTACTATCACCAAGACGAGGTGAACCTTCAGAATCCGGAAAATTTCTAGTACCCCATTCACCTTTAGAGGAAGGAGAGCTGTCAATATTATTCTCTAGCAAAACTTTCTCAGGCAAGACGTTGAAAGTCTTATTGTTAAGCTTGAAAACGGCAGTAGCTTTCCGGCCAGTAATCTTGCTTTGAGCCATAAGAGTAATGCTGGAGGTAGATTCATGAATAATATTTTCTTCATTTTGTGCAACGTTATCGTACCCATTGATATAAAGCTGTGCATAAGCTTCATTCGGGTTACCGAAGAAAGCTGTGCCTAAAACGTCAGAAATATTGACGCCTTCGCCAATTTTGGGGATTGCTAGAATATCAGGGTCAGGAGTCTTGCCAGTAGTAGCAATGACATCCTCTTTATTTGGAGCCCAAATACCCTCTTTTAACTTTCCATCGCTATCAAAGTCACTTTCAAACCCTTGGTGTAAATAAGATCCGACACCAGGTTTTTGGTTGTTGAATGCTAGGATTTGGGCGATAAAGCCTAGAGCAAGCTTATACTTTTCATAAGTTTTATCATAGCCAGCAGTAGGGTTACCTCCCTTAGTATCATTAAATAGGACATGACGAGCATTAGAGCTAGCATCATTAGTCGCAATGGAAAGATCAATTAATTGTTGGACCAATTTAGAAGCACGAATGTTAGAGCTACTAGCGAAATGCTCAGCAGGATACCAGTCAACTTGACCGTCGGATGGCCCTGCATTTTGCAAAAGCTTGTCATATTGACCTAACCCAGGATTATCAACATCATAATCCCAAGAACTATCGTCAGCATGAACAGTAATTGCCTGAGCAACACCTGTAAATGCACCGGCTACAGGAGACAGCAGTAACAGTGCTGTACTCGCTATGTTTGGAGCCCCGCTAAGTGCACACCATGTAAATTAAAATGGAACACAAAAACCGCCACCTCTCCGGGACGACGGTTTTGTGAAGCTTTTCGGCACTCCTTTTTGGGAGTGGAAAATCTTTAATTATTACAATATTTTGGGTAAATTAATTTTTTTTCAAAATAGTCTCTCTTAGCTCGAAAGGGGTTAGGCCCTGGTGCTTTAAAGTCCGGCGTTCGGTCATGAAATAGTTCAGCCCGTCGTTGATAAGGTTGGCCAATTCAGCTAGATTATCAATTTGTCTGGTTCTTGGCAGGAGCCACTCAGTTTTAAACTGGCTCCAAAAAGATTCGATCACGGCGTTGTCGTGCGGTGTGCCAGGCCGGGACATGCTTTGGGGGACCTGATGATCATCTAAATAGTTTCGAAATTCAAATGACGTGTAAGCTGAGCCACGATCGGTGTGAACCAAAGGGTGCGCTAAAGGAAAGCGCTCAAAGGCTTGATCAAAAGCGATAATAGCTGCTTGGGTCGTCTTCTTTTGGCTAAGAGACCACCCCAGCAACTCGCCGCTATAAAGGTCAAGCACGCCACAAAGCCAAATTTTTCTCCCAGCGCGTTTGCCGTATTGGACCTGCGTGGAGTCGCTGACCCATACTTCATTGATATTGCTGCGGGTAAATTCGCGGTTCAAAATATTTTCGACGACGTAGTCGGCTTTGATCTTTGCCTCGCGCTGAGTTTTACGTCTGATCACCGAGTGGAGGCCGGCTTGGCGCATTAAGCGCTGGACGCGCTTGTGATTGACTTGGGGCAGGCGCATAGAGCGCAACCACACGTTGAGCTCGGCTGTCATGCTGAGATATCCTTTGGTTTGATGACTCTTCTCAAAGAAAATTTTGATGCGATTTAATAGGAGCTCGTTAAATTCGTCTTCGTTGTCACCTTTGCTGCGTCCACCTTTAAGCCAATAGTAATAAGCTCGTCGACTGATTTGGGCGAGCTCGGTTAGGCGTTTAATTGAAATTCGGCCTAAATTGGGCGGGGGATCACTTTGCAGTTCCTTGATAGCCTGGTATGTGGCTTCGTGGGGGAATTTGCTTAGTCTTGATCCCTCCTTTCTGTAGGCTGCGATTTTTTTTCAAGTAATTTCACAATCTTCTGATCATCCAGTTCGTTCTTAAGATCTTTGATCTCAGATTGTAGTTTATAAATTTCAGGGTTATTAAGTGATTTAGGTTCATGGCGGTGATCAACGAGCCCTTCATCTCCTAACTCTTCGTAGCGTTTAACCCAGGTATAGACTTGCTGGTAAGTACATCCAAATTTCCTGATTGCCTCGTTATAGTTCTTGTCATGTTCAACAGTCCAATTGATGACTTCCATTCGTTCTTGTGCATTAAATTTTTTCGACATTATATACCTCAATGGCTTTTTTAGTTATTATATGAAATTTTGTACAGTTTCACAATGAATTTTTGTGCAATAAGTGGGGTATAGGGTGAAAAATTTAATTATTCAGAAGTTTAGTTTCATAAAATTGTTGATTTTGGTGATTATCTTGACATTTAGTTTCAGAAGACTATACTTTTACTGTAATCGTTTTCATTTGTAAAGGAGATAAAAATGAAAAAAAGGGTTAAGAAATCGTTTGTGATTAGTGCGCTGGGGTTGATGATGCTGGGCGGCATTTATCAAGGAGCACAAGCCGTAGATGCAGCGAGCGCTCAAGAGGGGGAGGGTCCTGAAGGACAGTTTCAAGTGGATCAAATTTTTCCAATTGAAGAAAAAGATGATAATCCAGAATTTGATACGTGGGCTCTCTTAGATAACGCAATAAGAAAGTTTTACGGGTTTCAAGGCCAAGGTGAAATCTGGCTATATTCCAACAACCCCAATAAATTTAATATCTTTATTAACGGTCAAAGGCTTAACCTAAGAACAATGGCTGCTGGTAAATGGGTCAAAATCAGCATCAGTGATCTCACAAAAGATGGAAATAATTCGCTACAAGTCGGGGCTAAGGAGACTTTGACGGCGCAAGACACCATAAAAGTTAAATTGCCATACCCGACTTTGGTTAATAAAGCTAGTGAAACTAGGAATCTTTCAAATGATACTTTTAAATTAATGGATGACTTAATTAATCAAGAGATTAAGTACGGATTCAGTTCTGCTCAATTGGTGGTCGTTCATAACGGTGCGATAGTCAAAGAAAGTTCCTATGGAATTTTAAATTCATACAGTGAAACGGGAGATCGGTTGAACGCTGGCACGCGAGTCAATAAAGACACTCTTTATGATCTTGCTTCTAATACTAAAATGTATGCCACTAATTTTATTTTGCAGCAACTAGTGTCTCAAAAGAGACTGGACTTAAATAAGAAAGTTAGCGAAATTTTCCCGCAATTCCAAGATGGTCCTAGCGATCAAATTACTGGTAAGTCTGATTTGACGGTTCGCGATATTTTGATGCATCAAGCTGGGTTTCCTGCGGATCCGCAATATCATAATAATAACTACGATCCTAAGAATCCATCAGTAAACAAAAAAGATGCAAATCCAGTCTATACTCAAAAGCGTGAAGACGTATTGGCGAAGATTATTGCGACGCCGCTTGATTACCAACCAGGAACCAAAACAATTTATTCGGATGTAGATTATATGTTGCTGGGGCTCATCATCGAAAAAGTTACTGGCCAAACTGAAGATAAATATGCCGAAGAGCAGATTTATAAACCGTTGGGCTTGATGCATACAATTTATAATCCGCTGATGAAGGGCTTTGGTCAAGACAAGATTGCCGCAACCGAATTAAATGGTAATACGCGGGGGAATACGATTGATTTTGACAACATCCGGCGCCACACTCTTCAAGGTCAAGTTCATGACGAGAAAGCTTTTTATACTATGAAAGGTGTTAGCGGGCATGCGGGGTTGTTTAGCAATGCTTCTGACTTGGCAGTTTTGACCCAGACGATTATTAATCGGGGCGGATATGCAAATCATCGGCTCTTCGATGAAGATACATTGGATGAATTTATTAAACCAAAATCTACTAATAGCAGTTTTGGCCTTGGTTGGCGGCGTCAGGCATCAGGTACGTATGCGTGGGCTTTCTCGCCGCAAGCTGATGCCAGTACGATTGGGCATACTGGTTGGACCGGAACGTTGACGGTAATTGATCCGAAGACCAATACGGCGGCAATTCTATTAACAAATGAGCGAAACACGCCGATTATTGATCCGAAGAAAAATCCTAATGATTTCGTTGGTGGGCATTATTTAATTGCCAAGTACGGTGATGTAGCAAGTTTAGCTTTTTCTGGGATCAACGGGGATTCTACAGAATCCAACAATCAAAAGTTGTTGAGCTTAACACTTGAGCGGTATCACCAGATTCAAAAGAATAAAGCAGATCAAGCGATGGCTGATAAGAATGACTTAAAGGCAATTTATGAAACGATGAAACTGCGCCAAAGCTCAAGCGAATTGATTCGCCAGTTTATGGCGTCGTCAGAAGGTCAAACTTTGAGCAAGTATTTGTCTAATTAAACTAATGAAGACGACTCTCGCGGGAGGTCGCCTTTTTGTTTATCATTAATAGTAATCATGGGTCACGTTTAAATGCCATGATAATCAAATTAGATTTTAATATCACTAAATTGAGTTTAGTGTCTTTCAACTGGCGTTTTATTTGCTTCTTAGTCTTCTGGCAATTTACCATAAAAAATTTTGTTCCAACTCGAATCCCTTTGACGTTTGCGAAATTGCTTTTTAAAATTTTTAGTATACTATCGTAATTCTAATTCCTCAAAGTTGTTGGCACTAGGAAGCGCCTTTGTCCCGTTTAAATCATCAACAACTTCTTGCAAGGAATTTTTGAATTCGGGAGATGGAATCGGTCCTTGATTGACAACGGTAGTTAAAGTAATTCTGACAAAATCAGACCGCGCTTAGCTAAAATTTCTTTAGCTTTCTCCTTAATATTCAATGACGTACACCGTCAATTATTCAACGGATTCTTTCACATTAGAAATGCTACCAGTAAAGTTTCGATCACGATGATACTTAACGCATAAATTGCCGCCACTTTGGGGGAAGTTTTCTCGATTTTCTCGGCGAAGAAGTAGTACCCAAGCGCAGTGACAAGGTTAGATACGATCCCCATCAGTTGATCATTCCACGTGATTACCGTATTAGACAGCAAAAGAAGAAAACCAATAATTGTGATAATGAGGATCATGTTTAAGAGGCCAGTTGTTCTTTTGACAGGGGAACGCTTGATGATCTCAAGCCACTTTTTGGATAGGTAATACATCACCCAAATCGAAAAATAGCTTAGGATGAGGGCAATGATTATTACGAGAAATCCTCCTTTTGTTTGGTTCAGAATATCTTTTTCAAAGATTCCCGCGAACGTCATTACAATAATCATTAAAATCAGCGAAGTTTTATTCATTATTTTGGACATAAATTTCTCCTACTTGGGTTAGAATAATACTATGATACAACAAAGGAGGCGCCAAATGGCACAAAATAAGAAGGAAATTAGGTTTGACCGCAGCGAATTAGCGGCGTATGCGGCGATGGCAGCCAAGAACATTGATTTAGACGTGGCGACGGCTTTTCGCCTGGCCAACGAGATCAACCGCTTAGTTGATGCGAGTCAATTGAATCCAGATTTTCGCGAGATTCTTCTTAATCAAGCGCAAAAATGGTTCGATGATAATACACCCAAAAGCGAATAGAAAAATTATATTTTTTTCGAAAATATCAAACCGCCGCAAACGCGTACCGTTGGGCCTCGTTTCTAAGAATTAATGAAAAAATATTCTGGATTGAAATTTTTTCTGGCAAAAAAAGTCTAGGATGTAATTTAGATAACCATATGAGAAAAAGAAATCAGGAGACAAGATGAACTCAGGCCAGAATGATGAAAGAATTTTAAAAATAACTAAATTTCTGTCCGATATCAAATCAGGCAAATATAGTGGCTATAAGATCGAAAATCGGGACGATGAACTGGTGCAAATGACCCACTCGGCGCTTAAACTTGATTTAATTGCTGGGGTGAAATTTAATGAAGTCAGTGACGCGGTTGTGATGATCGACTTTTCAAACGTTTCTTTGACTGATAAAGGACTAGAAGCCATCAAGGATAATCAAGGACAGATTACTCAAGCTGCTTCGCGGCCCCAAAATTCGGCGAAGGTGGTTCCTTTAAACGAACGGCAGACAGTCGCGCGCCCTAAACCGGTGCAATATGATGTGAATGCGATTCTTCAGCAGATGAGTCCAAAAGATCAAGAGACTGCTTCCAGTTTGATTCAAGCTTTAAAAGAGGGGCGATCCAATCAATTAGTGTATTCAGATTATTTGGATTTCTTTAATCGTAATCCTAAATTTTATGACTACTTTATTAATGCAGGGCAAAATGCTGATGCAGATGCACAGCCTGCTACAATGCAGCCCGCTCAGGCACAGCAACCAACAGCACAGCCTGCGGCAATGCAGCCCGCTCAGGCGCAGCAGCCAACAGCGCAGCCTGCGGCAATGCAACCTGCTCAGGGGCAGCAACCAACAGCGCAGCCTGCGGCAATGCAGCCAGCCCAAGCACAGCAACCGACAGCACAGCCTACGGCAATGCAACCTGCTCAAGCACAGCAACCGACAGCGCAGCCTGCTACAATGCAGCCCGCTCAAGCACAGCAACCGACAGCGACTCCAGACAATGCAGCGAACAACGGAATCTTTTCGCCAGAAGTTCAGCGAATTATTTCGCAAATGGAAAGTGAGCCGAAGAAGCGCCCAACTGCTAAATTTGAACCTGCTAAAGAAGCACCAGTTCAACAGCCCGCTGCGCCTAGTCCTAAGCCAACTTTAAGCGCTGAACCAAAAACCGATCCCATTGAACAACAGCCTGCTGAGAAATCTTATTCTACTTCGACTACACCGATTAAAGAGACGCCAAATGTTCAGGCGACCGAAGAAGAGGCGGAAGTCGTGCCGTTAGCTACTACTTCTGAGGAAATAGAAGAGGTTTCGTATGGGAAAAAGGCAACCGCTCATGTGGAAATCCGTTACGTCGATCAAGATCAAAACGAAATCGCTCCGACGCTCTCGATTCAATTGACGAGCCAAACGGCATCTTACGATGTTACGAGCTACGAAAAGAAGATCCATGATTACAATTTCGTCAAAGCAGATCAAGCTAAAGGCAAAATTACTGGTCATGAGATTAAAGTTGTTTTTCATTACGAAGCAAAAATTGCAGAAGGCAATATTCGGGTCAATTATGTTGACCAGCAGGGTGAGAAGATTGCTGAGCAAAAGATCGTCCAAGGCGGACATATTGGCGAATTTTATCCGTTACTCAGCGACTTGCCAGAAAAATTAGTTGATCAGATTCACGCACGATGCTATAAGTTGCAAAGTATTTTGGCAGATAATGATCCAACGGACTCCTCGCTCATTTATTTCTCTGATCACGATCAGAATTTCACCGCAATTTTCCGCGAATTGGTTCCCGGTCGGATAACGTTACGTTATCGCAATCTCAAGAATCAATCGATTGGCATCGGTGAACGAGTGATGGAGAACAATGTTCAAAACGGCGACCAAGTGGCAATTCCGCTGCCGCTGGTTCCAACGGGTTATGAATTAGATAAGACGCTTTTAAATGGCGATCCAGTTAGTGTTGGTGATCAATTCACTGTTTCACCAGATCAGCAAGTTGTTGATTACGTATTTAAACGAGTTATTGCTGATGGTGCAATTGTTTTCAATTATGTCGATCAAGATGGGCGTGAGATTGCGCGTCAGACGACAGTGCGCGGCGGACGTTACGGCGAAACCTACGATTTTGAAAGCAATTTGCCACAAGTTATTGTTGATCGCTTGAGTGAAGGGGTTTATGAAAATAATCCCGTAATCAAAGAAGAAAACGAAAACGGCACAATTGTACCAGCTGCTAGAGTTATTTTTGATAACAACGATCATGAATACTCGGCTGTATTCCAAGCCAGCGAAGCTGCAACAATCACGCTGAAGTTTGTCACCACTGACGATAATCCAATTCCAGATGTTACAGATAAAGTAGTTCAGGGAACGCATTACTACGGCGATACATTTATTATTCCAAATGCGCCAGCGATTACCGGATTTGATCTCAACCGGATTATGGTTAACAACAAGCCAGCTAAGGTTGACGATCCGATTATGTATGACGATCAAGAACAAGTGGTAACTTATGTGTACACGATTGCGACAAGTACAATTACAGCTCATCACGTAGATCAATTGGGCCGCCAGATTGCCGAAGATCGGGTTATCACGGGTCAAATCGGTACTTCGATTGAACAAAGTCAGCTCGTATCACTGAGGCTTAACCCTTACTTTGTTTTAAGTGATGTGCTAACTAGCGGTAGCAATTACACCTTCACTGCTGAGCCACAGTTCATCACTTTCCACTATCAAGTGGATGATGATTTGGTGCCGGATGTTTTGAATGTAGCAGACGTTAACCTGATCAATTGCCTTGATACCAACGGTAATATCATAGGACGGGTTACGCCAAGTTCAATTCATCTTGAACAAGTTAAAGTTGGTCATGTCTATTCAGTGCATGCTCCCGATTTTGCGGGCTATCATTTATTCAGCCAACTCGATACTGTGCGGGTGGTTTGGAACTCTGAAAAGGCGAATGATTTCATTATTGTCAACCATCCAAACGGGCTGGCCTTCATATATCAATCAGTTTAGATCTAGAAGTCATGGAAACATGGCTTTTTTGGTTGGACAGAAAAAATAACAAAAATAATATCTTTTCATAATCTGTATAGTAGGACAAGATCGAATTTAATTAGGACTTGTTCTATACTTGATCAAGATTTATAGATATAATTGTGCTACAGAACACTAGTAAGTAAAAAAGGTTGGGGATTATGGAAATAAACGCAGTAGATTTGTTTTGCGGATTGGGGGGATTAACTTACGGATTATCCTCCGCTGGGATCAATGTTGTTGCTGGGATTGATATCGAGAAGAAATGTAGTTTTCCCTACTCTAAAAATAATCATGCAGCTTTTATTCCAGGAGATCTTAAAGAAATTTCACCAGATTTTATTGATCTTTTATATCCGCCGGATACCGATATTAAAGTTTTAGTTGGATGTGCACCTTGTCAACCATTTTCTTCTTATAGTTATCGCTATAAAGGCAGTGATCAAACTAAGAATAAAATGGATCTTTTGCACTATTTTGGTAAGATTGTTGAAGAAATTCACCCAGATATTGTATCAATGGAGAATGTTCCTCAATTAGCTAAGGAGGGAGTATTTGCTGAATTTCTTGAAGTTTTGAAAAACGCTGGATACCAAGTGGATTGGCAAATCGTTTATGCTCCGAAATATGGTGTTCCCCAAAAAAGAAAACGATTAATTTTGTTAGCTTCAAAGTTTGGGTCAATCTCTTTAATTCCTCCAATTTATCAAGAACAAAATTATCCTACAGTGAGAATGGCAATTGGAGATCTGCCGCCAATTCAATCAGGTGCACGGTCAAAAATTGATCCAATGCATCGGTCAGTTCAATTGACCGAAATTAATTTGAAAAGAATAAGGCAGTCTAAGCCAGGAGGAACCTGGAAAGACTGGGATCAAACCTTACTCCCTAAAGCGTACACCAAAAAGTCAGGCCAATCTTATACCAGCATTTATGGAAGAATGAAGTGGGACGAGCCTGCTCCCACCATTACGACCAAATTTTATGGTTATGGAAACGGCAGATTTGGTCATCCAGACCAAGATCGGGCAATTTCGTATCGGGAAGGAGCGCTATTGCAGACTTTTCCTCGGAATTATCAATTTTTTGATGAAGAACACCAGTTATCAACTAAAGAGTTGGGGATTATGATTGGCAACGCGGTTCCAGTAAAATTGGGTGAAGCAACTGGCAAAAATATTATTAAACACATCGAAAAAAGAGGACATGATCATATCAGTTGAATTAAAGAAGAAAGCTTTAAGCCAAATCCAATTGTTACAAAAACAGGTTGGGATTATCTGTTGAATATATACAATGAAAAAGCTTATTTACTCCTATGTACCAAAGAAATGCAGGTGTCTGGGTAATAGAATCTATGATATTGGGCGATCCAATTCCTGTTACATTTCTTTTTGATACAAAAGAAATCAATTATCTCACGGAGATTTTTCTTTTTTTGAGACCGCAAGAGATAATACAATGTCAGATATTAAGCATACGGCAGAAATTGTGTTTGGTTTTCTAGACTCTACAATTAAAAAAGAAAATGAACTGATGGATGAAAATTTCTTTGAAATAAAATAGCATATATATTTAGCCATTTCAAAAATAATTTTGACGAACTGATTGGACAAAACTCGATCGGTTCTTTTTTTCGTTCTTATTTCCTGGGAAATAGGAATTCATACTTGAGTTATTTCAATTTTCTGGGATTTTAAATCTTGAAGTAGCTGCTCGTCGTGGGCGTCAGTAATTAATTGATTAATTTCAGATGCAGCGCAGCACACATAATTACTGTAAATCCCTAATTTGTCGCTGGTCGATAAAGCAATCACGTTATCAGATCTAGCGACCATTTTTTGTTTGACCTGAGCTTCTTGTTGGCTATGGAAAGTTGCGCCGTTTTCGGCATCCAAATTATGAATTCCCATCACATAGGTGTTCACTCTAAAAGTGGAAATTGCATCAATTGCTTCGATTCCCAAACTGACCGCAGCTCTTTTGGCAAAAATTCCTCCTAAAGTAATGACGTTAACATTTTTCTTGCTAGATAGTTGGATTGCTAGATAAGGAGAATTAGTAATAAAAGTCGCGGCGAAATTTTCGGGGATGGCCTGAACTAAATAATAATTAGTAGTGCTGCCATCGATCAAAATAACTGTGTCTTCAACCAGAAAACTTAGAGCCGCTTGTGCTAAAAGTTTTTTCTCATCAGTCTTAACGGATAAGCGTTGTTCAAATCCCGTCACAGCAGGACCAATGCGTGATGCCCCGTTGTAAACTCTCTTGATTAAGCTTTTTTGATCTAACTCGCGAAGATCGCGCCTAATAGTATCCTCTGAAAAATGAAATTGTTCCACTAATTCAGCGGTTGTGACGTGCTTTTTTATATTAATTGCTTGAAGAATCAAATTTTGTCGTTCTTTTTTTAACATTTTTGGACCCAAAGTTTTTTTATTCTTCGATTCTAACATATTTCGAGATTTTATTTAAAAAACCGATTATTTAATTGAACATGCAGAAAAAATAAATAAACAGGCAAAAATAGGTTGATTTTTGCCTGAATTAAAACTACAATACAGTTGTCTGTGAAAGCGGTGTCTTTTGAAAGCCGCGTTATTTAGGAAAAGGAGTAGACAAATGAATCAACAATGGATTGATTTAAGTGGAAAAGTTGCAGTAGTCACTGGTGGCAGCATGGGACTAGGGGAAGCGATGGTGAATAGTTTAGTAGGTAATAATGCCAAGGTTATTTCATTAGACGTGGCCATTACTGATTCGCATAAGGATCAAGCGAATGTCGAATCAATGAAATGCGATGTCTCAAACAAGAAAGAGGTTGAAACTGCCATCCAGCAGATTGTCGATCAATATGGCAGAATTGATGTCCTTGTTAACAACGCGGGGGTCAGTCGGCCCCGGATGTTGGTGGATTATTACGGAACACATCCGGAATATGAACTCAGCGAGGCAGATTTTGATTTTATGACTAATATCAATCAAAAAGGAGTGGTATTGTGTGCCCAAGCAGTTGCTCGCGTGATGATTAAGCAAAAGTCAGGGGTAATTATCAATATGTCATCTGAGGCAGGATTAGAAGGCTCAAAAGGCCAAAGTTGTTATTCGGGGAATAAAGCGGCGGTGGCGATTTATACCAAGGCTTGGGCCAAGGAATTGGGTCAATTTAACATCAGAGTTATTGCGGTTGCTCCGGGGATTAATGAGAGGACGCCGATGAATAATGATGCTGCTTTTAAAGCCTTGGCTTATACCAGAGGTCAAGATCCAAATAATATCAGTTCAGATTATAAAGCAGTAATTCCCCTAGGTCGTCCAGGCCAAATTAAGGAAATTGCAGATCTGATTTCTTATTTGTCATCTGATCATGCGTCTTATATTTCTGGCACCACGATCAACATTACAGGAGCAAAATCTACTAGATAGGAGGTGAGCCTAGTGGATCAAAGTATCAACAATTCAACTGTTCTAACTAAAATTAGACGTTTTGGCGGCATCATGAGTGCGATGGTGATGCCAAATCTAGGGGCGTTCGTTGGTTGGGGTTTAATGGCAGCATTATTTATTCCCCATGGCTGGCTACCAAATAAGACTTTAAACGAACTGGTTGCCCCGATTTTGAATTATGTTTTCCCGTTATTGATTGCCTATACTGCTGGTTACAATATTCATGGTCAAAGAGGCGGAGTTATTGGATTATTTGCGAGTATGGGAGTAATTGTTGGCTCTAATATTACCATGATTAGCGGAGCGATGATTATTGGACCATTGGCTGCTTGGACTTTGAAGAAATTTGATCAAGCAATTCAAGATAAAATTAAGCCTGGTTTTGAAATGCTGGTTAATAATTTCAGCTTAGGTATTATTGGAGCATTTTATTGTATTTTTGCATTTTTGACGGTCGGGCCAGCGATTAGAGCCTTGGTTGCAGTGATTACTGCGGGAGTAAATTGGGCGACTAAAAATAAAGTGATTCCACTTCTTTCAATATTTATGGCGCCAGCGCAAGTGCTGTTTTTAAACAATGTAGTTAATCACGGGATTTTGGCGCCAATTGGCTTTGCTCAAGCGGCCAAAGCTGGTAAATCGATTATGTTTTTGGTTGATAGTAACTGCGGTCCTCTTCTGGGTACCCTTCTTTCAATTTCACTTTTTGGCAAAGGCAAGGCGAAGAATACTGCTCCGATGGCGATGTTTATTGCTGGAATCGCTGGGATTGGTGAAGTATATTTTCCATTTGTGCTTGGTAATCCAATTATGATTTTTGCAACGATGGGTGGTTTGATGGTCTCACTGTTCCTTCAAGTTGTTCTGGGCGGCGGCTTAATCGGAGTTGCTTCGCCAGGAAGTTTGATCAATATTGCAATCATGACGCCAAAAGATGCAATTTTTGCCAATTTTGTTTCGATTGTTGCGGGGTTCGTGGTGGCCACGCTAATAGGAACATTTCTTTTAAAAGTTTTTCCACCTAAAGAAGATGTTGATCCAACGCTAGATTTTGCAGTTGGTGACCGCAAAGTTAAAACAACAAGCGATTTTGTAGCATCGAGTAAATCTAGTGACCGCATTAAAAAGATTATAGTTGCATGTGATTCCGGCATGGGCTCAAGTGCCATGGGTGCGTCGGTTTTGAAACTGTTGCTTAAAAATAATAATTTGACGGGAATTGAAGTTAAAAATTCCTCGGCAAATCAGATTGATGCCGATGCTGACCTAGTAGTAACGTTGGATTCATTAATTGAGCGGGCCAGATCAAGCAGTACCAATGCGCAGACAGTTTTTATTCCAATCAATAATTTTTTAAAGGATACAAATTATCAAGAAGTAATTGATTGTGTCAAAGAGCGAAATGGAATTAGTCAGAGTACTGCTATTGAGGAGACGCCAAAGCGAATTGATCGAAGCATTTTAAACGAGAAAAATATTAAGCTCAATCAGAAATTTCAAAGCGTAGAAGATGCAATCATTGCTTCTGGTCAAATTCTAGTAGACAACGGCTACGTCACAAACGATTATGTTGACCAAATGATACAAAGAAATCGTGATTTACCCGTTTATATCGGCAATCATGTCGCAGTGCCGCATGGTTTGGAAGACACAAGAAATGCTATCAAGCAAACGGGGATTTCTATTATCCAAGTGCCTGATGGGGTTAAATTTGCTCCAGATGAGGTCGCCTATGTTTTTTTAGGCTTAGCAGGCAAGGGCGATGATCATTTAGAAATTCTAAAAGCTATTTCGCAAACTTTGATGGATGAAGCAAACGTTGAAAAGCTTAGGACTGCCAGGAGTGCAGCAGAAATTTTAGCAATATTTGAAACAAAATAATTTTAATGGAGGATTTAAGGAATCATGAAAAATGTCATAATTGTTGGAGCAGGTCGGTTAGGAAAAGGGTTCATGGGAGAAACGTTTTATAACGCTGGATGGAATATCACATTTTTAGATCAGGATCCTCAAGTAATTGATGAGTTAAATCGTAATCATTCATATAACGTAACCGTGCACACGACCGATCGGGTATTCACCAATGAGGTCAAGAATTATCAAGCGTTGTTGATTAATGAACATGCAAAAGTTCTCGACTATTTTCTGCAAGCTGATTTGCTGATGTTACCATTATACCCTCAGGATTTCCTGTCGGCTGCTCGTGACTTAGCTTTTTACTTTGATCAACAGTTTGAAGTAGATCCCAGTGCGAAAAAGACTTTAATTTGTTTAACTAATAAAAACCACATTATTCCTAAGATTACTGCTGCTTTTCGTGCGAGTTTAAAAGATGAGCAAGTCAAAAAATGGTTTGATCAAAATGTGGTAATTCGCGATTCGATTGTCAGAAGATCAACTGATGCAACTTCTAATTATTCCACTGATTTGGTAACAACCGCAGTCGCTTCGTTGATTATTCAAGGTCCGGTATTTTCTGATTTTAGTGATGTAAAGTGGCTGGATGTTCGTGATAATGTAGAGATGTTAAAAGATATTAAGGTTTTTACGATCAACGGGCCTCATGCAACGACGGCATACTATGGCTATCTTTTGGGCTACGATGATATTGCTAAGGCGGAAACCGACCCCAAAGTGGCCCAATTAATTAAAGAAGTTCACGATGAAACAATTGAGGCGGTGTTGTATGAGTATCCGGTTACCCGTGATCAAATTCGAGAATTGGAATATCTGCCAGCAGCCAAAGATGAAATGTCCGACTCGATTTACCGAGTGGGTTTTGATCCGATTAGAAAAGTTGGTAAGAACGACCGTTTGATGGGCGTAATCAGTTTATGTGAAAAATACAAGCTTAAATATGATGGACATGTAAAAGCAGTGGCATGTGCTTTTGCTTATGATGAGCCTAAGGATGTTAAGGCACAGCAGATTCAGCAGGACCTCAAAAATCTAGGAGTTGTGTCAACTATTGCTAAATATATTGAGCGGCCAGCCGAAGATCCAGTGGTTCAACAAATCGCTGAATATTATCACGATTTATCTAAGGTCAACTAATGGATTTTCAAGCAATAATTTTTGATATGGACGGAGTATTGATTGATAGTGAGCCGCTGCAATTAAAACGCCAACAGGAATTTTTAGAATATTTAGGCGTTAAAGTACCGAATCAGGAACTTGTTAAGATGGTCGGAGGAAATAAGAAAATGTATTTCGAGATTATTTCCAAATACTATTCTAAAGAAGACGACTATTTATCGTATTATCAAAAATATGATCGCTACTTTGAGAATCGTCCCATCGATTATCAGGCCTTATTGAATCCAACTGCAATTTCACTTTTAAAATGGTTGCAAAGCCAAAATTTAAAAATTGCGCTAGCTTCTTCGGGAGCCCCAGAGAAAATTGCGACCGTTTTAAATCAATGTGGGTTAACAGATTTTTTCGACCCAGTAATTAGTGGTAACATGTTTAAGCAGTCAAAACCGAATCCAGAGATTTATCTCACCGTTGCATCGATGTTAAATGTTAAAAGTGAGGAATGCGTGGTTATTGAAGATTCAGACTACGGGATTAAGGCAGGCAAGGGTGCAGGGATGTATACAATTGCCATTAAAGAGGAGCGTTTTCCGTTCTCCCAGGCTCAAGCTGATCGGATTGTGGCCTCGCTTTCAGATGTTCCAGCGGAATTGGTGAAGTACAAAAAAAGAAAATCTTTGCCGGATGATTCAAGTTAGCAGACCCAATCCCCACAAAGGTTTTCTTAAGAAATAAATTTAACACAAATTAACTCGGACAAAAAGTCGGAGTTTTTTTGATGAAAAATAAAATTTTTGCGTAATCTATATAATGAACGAGAATTTAGGAGATTACCAAAATGAAAAGAAGGCAATTGCTAAAAAATGATTTAATTTTCAAAAAAATTTTTGGCCGCAAGGAAAATTTTTGGATTTTACAAGCGTTTATTTATGATTTATGTGGAATTTTAATTAAAGATATCAGCTATCTTGATCCGACCAAAATTTTTTCAATGCGGCATTCTGGTCAAAAAAATAAATTAACGGATGCTCAAATTAGTACCTTGAGAACAAGGATCGTGGACATCTTGGCTGAAATAGATGGTCAGACGATGTTAACTTTAGAAATGCAGGTTCGAAAGACTGAATATTTCCTTGAACGGATTGTTCTATACATTGCAGACGTCTACGGGTATAATTACAATAACAAGGAAAAAATGAAGGACCCCAATAACAAGTTTAGCTCCTTGGAACCGGTAATCCAGGTCAGCATCTTGGATTATAATGAGTTTCCTGATGATAAGGCGATTCATCAGTTTTCGCTGCAGGATGAGGAGAACGGGAACCCTTATTTAATAAAGATATTCGTTTTAGAGTTGAGAAAACTATTAATTAATGTTTCTGATCCGATTCGAAAGAAGCATTTGAAATTCTGGATAAAATTATTCAATGGTGAAGAAATCGGACCTGATGCCCCAGATTATATTCAAGCGGCATCTAAATTGACTAATTACTATAATTTGACAAGAGAGGAGCAAATCGAAGTGGACGCAATCGAAATCGCAATGGAAGAAAGAGAAGCTGAACTGAGCTACGCAGAACGGTACGGCGAAGCTAAAGGAATGGAAAAAGGCGAAGAGAAAGGAGAAGTTAGGGCAAAGGAACAAATCGCACGAAATTTGCTTGCTCAAGGTGTCGACCTTAAAGTCATTAGTAGTGCAACAAATCTCAGTGTTGAAGAGATTGAACGTTTGAAATAAGACAAAAAGCGATCAGTAAATTACTGATCGTTTTCTTTTGAAAACAAATGAAAATTTGTGGGCTGATAGTCATTAAGATATTGATTAGCCTCATTGAGGTCAGTAATAAAGTGAATCCGCGTGCGATCTTTGGCGCTCAGTAGATCATCGGTCACCAGTTGATCAATGAATTTCTCAAACGGATCGAAAAAGTGCTCGTAGTTGTAGAAGAAATAAGGAATTTGAATTTCGCCAATGCGGTCCCAACTCATAATTTCGGTGATTTCTTCGAGGGTGCCAACACCACCTGGTAAAGCCACGCAAACGTCAGCAAGTTCAGCCATTTTGGCTTTGCGCTCGTCCATTGTATCAACAACGTAAGTTTGATCGTTAAGCGGTGAAACCAAATTTTCATCTGCCATAAATTTAGGAATAACGCCGATTATTTTGCCGCCGCGCTTATGAACATTTTGGGCGGTGACGTGCATTAGACCAGCGTTAGAACCGCCGTAAACTAAGTTGCCCTGGTGCCCAGCAATAAAATCAGCAATTTGTTCTCCTGCTGGATTAAATTTGGTGCTTTCAGGTGATGCACTGCAATAGACTGCAAAATTTGTCATGGTAAACCTCCTGGTAATATTTCATTATATCATAATTATTTATCTGATTGTATCTGGAAAAGTTCGCCAAACTCGACTACAATGTTTAAGTAAAATTTAATGCCAGAGGGCAAAAGGAGTATTATGCGTAGATTAAAGAAGAGTTGGCTCAGAATTTTTGCTGCAGCTGCAATCTTTAGTTTATTGTTTGTTTTTGTAGGTTGTAGTAGTAATAGTAGTTCAAGTTCGACTAAGAAGGAGACTACTTCGGGTAAGAAAGTGGAAATCGTGTTCTGGCACCGGATGACCGGTCCGTGGAAAACCGCGCTGGATCAAGAAATCAGTGACTTCAATAAATCGCAAGATAAGTATGAAGTTAAAGGAATTACACAGGGATCAATTGATCAGTTGAAGCAAAAAGTAATGGCTGCTGCGCGGTCAAAGACTTTGCCAACGATCACCCAGCTTCCTTACACCAGTATTCCAGATTATATTAAGCAAGGCATGTTAGAAGAAGTAAGCTTCACGTCTGATCAAAAGAGTGATATGTATCCTGCAATTTTGTCATCCACTCAGTATCAAGGGAAATCGTATTCGGTTCCTTTTGCAGACTCAACACAGTTACTTTTTATCAATGATCAATTGGCTAAGAAGTACAATTTGGAAACACCAACGAGCTGGGAACAAGTTAAGACGATTGGCGAACAGCTCAAAAAAGATGGCATCTATGCGATGAGTTTGGATCAGTCATACGATATGCCACTTGAAAGTATGGCAAATCAAGCGGGCTATCCTTACGTCACTAAAGACGGCAAGGCTAACTTGAGCAAGCCAGAAGTTATCGCAGCAGCTCAGATGATTCTTGATCTCAAAAAAGACGGTTATCTTAAGACGGCTGCTGAAGATCAATATGGCAGTGTTGCAATGCTTAACAATAAAGCAGTTTATGGGATTGGCTCTTCGGCTAACATTGGTGAATTCAAAAACCGTGCCAAGTCAGGTCAGACTTTCTCGACTGCAGCAATTCCTTCTTACAAAGGAAAAAGCGGTGATGTAATTTCGGCTAATAATTTAGTGCTTTTCAAAAGCGCTTCGGCTGATCAGAAAAAAGGTGCCAAGGAATTCTTCAATTTTATGTTGAAGCCAAAACAGGCAGCTTACTGGGCTGAGAAGTCAGGCTATGTGCCAATGACCAAGTCAGCAATGAAATACAAAACTTATCAGGATTATCTTGCGAAGAATCCAAGCTACAAAGCCGTCGAAACTTCAATAGAAAATGCATATGCTTCCAATCAATTTGCGGGCTATGATAATTTTAGAACCAAATTGCTCAGTGCAGTTGATTCGACTTTAACGGCGAATGCTTCAGCCGATAAAGCTTTCACCTCACTGCAGACGGAAACTCAACAAATTTTGCAACAAAACAAGTAAAAAATTAGTTAAACAAGTATCCTGCCTGGTGGCGGGATATTTTTTTTTGGATCGATTCGGTTTATACTGATGATATGGAAAAAAATAAAAAAATAATTATTACTTTTTTAGCTGTGATGCCTTTGGCTCTTGCGGGCTGCAGCAATTCAGAGAAGGCTGGTCGCGAGGCAGTTGTTAAGTATCAAAAAGAAGAAGCAACGGATTACGCGAAGAAAGCTGATTCTTATCTGTCAAAAGGGGATATCGATAAAGCTTCAGTTTACTATAAACTGGCCGAAGATAATGGCAAAAAAGGCGGCGCGATTCAGAGCGCTTTAAGCCAGTGGGGCAAGGCGGCTGACCTTGAAAGTGCTGGCAATTACCAGGATGCTTTGACTAATTACAAGAAGATTAAGACTACCAGCAATCGTGGTTTTAACCGGCTTTTGAGTAAGAAAATCGATGATTTGACGAATATCACTGAGAACACTAAAAGATATGCCCAGGGGTATCAGCAGGCATTAGCCAGCTATAATGCCAAAAATTATGCGCAGGCAATTGAGCAGTTGAAGCAGTTACTGGCAGACAAAGATATCAAAAGTAAAGAGTACCTGGATGTCTTTAGTAATATTCACGATCTTTTGTTAAAATCAACGCTTGATTTGGCAAATACCAATCTTGCTACGGCTCAAGGGACCCCAGTTGAAACTCAACCAGCGACGCAAGAGACTCAGCAGAGTCAGGCTAGTGGCACTCAAACGCCGCCGAAGTTAGCTAATGGCAAACAAGTTACGCAAGCAGATATTACCAAGGCACGTGATCAGATCGATAAACTTAATGTTGACGGAATGAAATCTAGCTTCTTTAGTGGAGAAGATATCACGAACATTATTAATATTGCGATCAAAAATCAACACAATGAAATTACAAGAACCGATTTGGAAGAATTTCTAAAGCCAAAAGGTAAATAAAAAGGCCACTTTTGAAGTGACCTTTTTTGCTAGGCATTAATAATTTTGTTGATAAACTCTTTAGCACGATCGCTAGTCGGATTATTAAAGATCGTTTCAGGTGCATCATCTTCTAGAATAACTCCATCATCGAAGAAAACGACGCGATCAGCAACTTGGCGGGCAAATCCCATCTCGTGAGTCACGATGATCATGGTCATTCCCTTTTGGGCGAGGTCGCGCATAACATTTAATACATCGCCGACCATTTCCGGATCGAGCGCGGAAGTTGGCTCGTCAAAGAGCATGATATCAGGATTCATCTCAAGCGCCCGGGCAATTGCGAGCCGCTGCTTTTGACCACCGGAAAGTTGGGCGACAGGCGATTTTTCTTTCTCCGCCAAACCAACAGTTTCCAGTAATTCGAGGCCTTTTTTGTAAGCATCTTCGGGACTCATTGTTTTGAGCGTCAAAGGAGCATAGGTGATATTTTCGATGACGTTCTTATTATTGAAAAGGTTGAAATTCTGGAAAACCATTCCGATTCTCTGGCGCACTGCATTGATGTCGCTTTTCGGATCGGCGACGTTAACCCCGTCGACGATAATTGTGCCGGAGTTGATCGCCTCTAGTTGGTTAATGGAGCGCAGAAATGTCGATTTACCAGAGCCGGATGGGCCGATCATAACCACAACTTCGTTTTCATGGACGTCAAGCGAGATTCCTTTTAGGACTTCGTGCTTGCCAAAAGACTTGTGGACGTCCTCTGCATGAATTTTTACTGTTTTTTCTTCCATCGCTAGCTTAACCTCTTTTCGATAATTTTAGATAGCCAGGTGAGTAAGGTGATGACAATTAGATAAATTAACGCCACAATTCCGTAAACGATGAACCCTTGCTGCGTTCTAGCTACTAAAAGTTGGCCAGTTTGAGTCAATTCGACAAACCCGATGGCTGAAATAATTGAAGTGTCCTTCAAGGTAATGATGAACTGGTTGATAAATGAAGGAATCATGATCCGAAGGCCTTGTGGCATGACGATTCCTCGCATGGCTTTACTGTAAGGCACTCCAAGCGCCCGGGCAGCCTCCATTTGGCCAGGATCTACTGCATCAAATCCTCCTTTAACGAATGCCGCGGTGTAGGCCCCCTCGTTTAAGACCAGGGTGAAAAGGCCTGCGGCAAAGGTGGAAATTTTGATTCCCGTGACATTAGGAAGTCCAATGTAAACAAAGAATGCTAGAACCAAAAGTGGCAGTCCGCGGAAAATGTAGATGACCGTTGAGTAGATTCCCCGCACAAAAGCGTGTTCAGAAACTCCCATGACCCCAAGAATTACGCCCCAGATTGAAGCAATTAAAATTGCGCAGACCGTCAGAGTAAGGGTGTTGGTAAGTCCTGAGATGAACATGCTCTTATTTGAAGAAATAATTCCCCAAAAACTGGTGTCTTCTTTAGTGTTACCGGTAATTTTCTTTTGATCACCACCAAGGTATTTGGCCTTAATTTGGTCAAATGTTCCATTGGTTTGGAGTTGTTTAAGTCCAGTATTGAAGGATTTTAAAAGCTCCGAATTTTTGCCCTTTTGAACTGCAAAAGCGTAATTCCCTTGATTGGCTGGAGTTTGCTTGGGAATCGTTAATTTGATCCCGTTTTTGATCGCATACTGCATTACAGGTTGATCTTCAAAGCAGGCAACGGCGTTTCCAACGACGACATCGTTATACATGGTATTTGAATCGTTGAAGTACTTAATTTTGAATCCATATTTACTTTGAATTGACTTGCCGTAATCAGCACTACCAGTACCGGTCTTTAAAGCAACAGTCTTCCCTTTGAGGTCGTTAAGCGACTTAATAGAAGAATCTTCTCTAGTTGCCCAAATAAATCCACTTACAAAATAAGGGTCAGAGAAATCGAACACTTTTTTGCGTTCATCAGTAACCGACAAACCAGAAATTATCCCGTCGGCTTGGCCGTTTGTGACTGACTGAGTGGCCGAGTTAAACGACATCGGCTTTAAAGTATAAGTAAATCCTTGGTCAATTGAAATCTGATTTAATAGATCAATATCAATGCCGACATATTTTCCGTTTTTAGCTTGGATTTCAAACGGCGGAAAAGTTACGTCACACACAATTGTGTAGTGTGGCTTGTTTTTGTTATTTTTCTTAGGTGTTTCAGTACTAAGGTACTTATTGACGATTTCTTGGTATTGGCCATTAGCTTTAAGCTTTTTGAGACCCGAATTAAACTTCTTTAGAAGTTCTTGGTTTTGGCCCTTTTGCACAAAAAAGGCGTAGTAGCCAGCTTGGGCTGGTGTCTGGTCAGGAATTTTCAAATTCACTCCATTTTTGATGGCGTATTTGATCACTGGTTCATCTTCGAAACAAGCAACAGAATTGCCAGCAATCACATCGTTATAGAGGATATTTGAATCACTGAAATAGGTAATTTTGAAATCATATTTCTTACTCATTTCTAGCGCATATTTAGCTGAAGCAGTCCCAGTTTTAGCGGCGATGGTTTTACCTTTGAGGTCGCTTAAACTTGTGATTTTAGAATTTTGACCAACCGCAAAAACAACGCCAGTTTTATAATAGGAATTGCTCGCGTCATAGATTTTCTCGCGCTCGGGAGTGATTGTCATTCCAGCAATAATTCCGTCAGCCTGGCGATTTGCCACCGCTTGAGCCGCCATATTAAACGACATCGGCTTAATCGTATATGTAAAATTCTCAATCTTGGAAATGCTTTTTAAGAGGTCCATATCGATCCCCTCATATTGCTTGTCCTTGTTTTGAAATACAAATGGGGGGTATGTTTCGTCAGTGGTGATAGTATAATGGTTCTTGTCTTCTGCGGCCTGGACACTGGTCCCGCCTGCACAAGCAATTTTGATCACCGCTAATAACATGATTATAAAAAATATTTTTTTCTTTTTCATGGCTTCTCACTCCTTTGTAAAAAAGATTATCATAGAAAAGGCAAAAATGGCAATCCTATGTAAGCTTTTCTTACATAAGAATCTGTTTTCCTAAAAGAATTCTTTAGAAAATTTTCACTAGATCTTCACATCTTAACTCTATGATAGAAGCGTAGGAATTATTACCCCCTAATGATTTTCTACGAATTATCGATAATAATTATTATTTCTCCCCTTTTGTGTTTTTAGAGAAGCCGCTGCAATCGTCGCAGCGGTTTTTTGTTTTTTCAAAAAAAGTTGCCTGGTCGGCCTAATCAATTGGGGCCGTGATTTAAAGGAACATGACTAGTCAAACTGATAAAATGTTGATTTAAAGCTGTTGAAAGCGTTAACCAGAATTAATATAATTTAGAAGAATTAGAGGTTAAACAAATAAGCTGATGGAAAAATATCTTTTAATTTACACAGAAGTTTTAAAATCTTTGCGCACGCAGCAATTTATGCCTGGCGATTTATTGCCAAGTGATAAGCGGTATTCGATGAAATATCAAGTTTCACGAGAGACGGTGCGAAAAGCCATGAAATTATTAGCAAATGATGGCTATATTCAGCGCTTAAGAGGCAAAGGATCAGTTGTGATCGATCGCCGTCATTTTCAGTTTCCAATTTCTGAGATCGAAAGTTATTCCGAGGTGGTTAAGGATAGCGGATTGGTTTCTGAAAACATCGTTTTGGAAATTTGTGATTCTATGGTGCCAGAGATTTTTACGCCAGTAAATGATCAGGTGAAAGCGACAAAACTTTCCCGGATGCGTGTGATCCATGGTGAGCGCTCGATCATTGATCACGACTATATTTTGCAAGACAAAGTGGCAGAAATTCCGCGTGAGTGGGCGAAAATTTCGCTCTTTGGTTACTTAGAAGAAGTACTTAATTTCAAGATCGATTATGCAGTGAAGACTTTAACCGTTGAGAAATCTAATTCTTTTGATCAACTACATTTATCAGTGTCGCCTGAAATGCCAATGGTTGTGATTAGAAGTCGTACGCACTTGACTGATAATTCAATTATTTCTTATACCGAATCACGCCATCGTGCTGATCGGTTTTCAAGCGTGGTTTTTGCACGGCGACATGGCTATTAGGAAAAGGAAAGAAATAATCGAAGATTATCGAAAACTTGCAGCAAATATCATTGAAGGTGTTGGTGGGGCAGACAACGTTAAGAAAGTGATTCATTGTATTACACGATTGCGTTTTTATTTAGTGGATGAATCAATTGCCAATACTCAAAGTATTGCTGATTTACCAGGAGTTGCTGGCGCTGTTTATAATTCTGCGTTGGGACAGTATCAAGTTATTATTGGACCAGCAGTAAATGATGTGTATGAAGAGGTGATTACCCAGTTAGGAGATAAAGTTGAAGATGCGCAAACGAGCACAGCTACCCAAACTGCGACTTCTGCTCCTAAAGGACTTTGGGGACAAATTAATCACAGCTTTCAAACGCTAATTGGGACAATTACCGGCTCAATGATTCCGGTGATTGGACTTTTAGCTGCGAGCGGAATTTTAAAAGGGGTTTTGACGCTAATCACCGAATTACAGTGGGTAAAATCTGATTCCGCAACTTATGTAATTATCAATGCGATGGGCGATGCCGTATTTTATTTCCTGCCAATTCTTGTGGGTTTTACCGCAGCTAAACAATTGAAATCTGATCCAATTACGGTCGCTGCGATTGGCGGATTACTCGTCCATCCGTCAATTACGGCCATTTATACAGGCACAACCAAATTTGTCACTACTAATATCTTGGGTGTGCAGTTTAATGCTGATTTCTTCGGGCTTCCGGTACGAATTCCGCAGTATACATATTCGATTTTCCCAATCATTGTTGCAGCTTGGTTAGCACGCCCAATTGGCAATTGGCTCAAAAAAATCTTGCCACTTAGTTTGCGTTCGATTTTTCAGCCGCTTTTCACCATTTTTATTGTTGGAACTTTGATTCTCGTCGTCTTTGGACCAATCGTGACCTTGATTTCACAAGGATTTGCGACGTTGCTCAACTGGCTGTTGACCTTAAACGAAGCTGTAGCAGGTCTAATTATCGGTGGATTCTATCAAGGATTGGTAATTTTTGGACTTCACTGGATGGTGGTGCCGCTGGTGGCTAACGACATTGCTAATACGGGACACTCGGTTCTTAATGCCCTAATTAGTTATACGATGATCGCACAAGCTGCCGGTTCATTTGCGGTAGCTTTGAAAACTAAGAATCGCAATTTGCGCTCTTTGGCTGTGGCAGGCGGACTTTCGGGTTTTGCTGGCGTGACTGAACCTGCAATGTATGGCGTGAACTTGAAGTATGGCAAGGTATTTTGGTTGAGTAATATTGGTAGCGCAGTTGGTGCGACGATTGGTGGATTTTTCCATATTGATATGTTTGGTTTTACTGGTTCTTGGATTGGCTTGCCGAGTTATTTTCAAGGCGGAACGTCTAACACGTGGATTTTTATCGCAACAGCTGCCGTGACAACGATCGTGTCATTCGTTTGTGTTTATTTCTGGGGCTTTAATGATCGTGACCTTGAGAAGGCCAAAATAGCAGAACAGAAAAATGTCTTTAAAGATGCGGTAGCTTAAGGAGGATCTGACTTGAATTCAGACAGTAATTGGTATATTGATTATCAAAAAATTACGACCGGTAAAAAGTCATATGGCCAAGAGGCGATTCTTACGCTGGGTAATGGATATCTTGGTTGGCGGGGCGCACCAGTTTTTAGCCAATTTGACCAAAATCACTATCCAGGTCTTTATCTTGCGGGCCTTTATAATCAAACAAGTACGATGATTGCTGGGCGCGAGGTGGTTAACGAGGATTTGGTCAATTTACCAAATCCCCAGTTAATTAGAATTTTCGTTGATGGTCAAAAAATTGAAGAAGTTAATCGTCACAGCTGGTTAGATTTTGCAACTGGTCAAGAAATAGATGAATATGATTTTAAAACCACCAAAGGATTGTTAAGGGCGAAAACCACTAAGGTTGTTGATCCAATTGAGTTTCATCTTTTGGGTTTCGAGCTGGAATTGACGCCAGAATTTGAGGGTGAAATTCAAGTTGACTCAGTCGTTGATACCCAGATTTTAAATCAAAATGTGCAACGTTATCGCGACTTTGATTCACGCGAATTTGAAGTTGATGAGATCAGTGAGCAGCAAGTGAGCATTACGACTCGTCAAAGCGCGCGGCAAGTTAAATTATTCGTCCAAACTACTAACGATCAGGGGATTAAATCTTATTCAGCCAACACGACAACCGAGTTGGTGGAGCGCTTTAATTTTGCGGGGCACAAAGATCATACTTATAAATTTGCCAAAGTTATTGGGATTGCAACGAAGCATGATTTAACAAAAACGGTTCAGACGACCAGTTTAAATGAGATTTTTAAGCATTCTTTTGATTATTGGCAGAGTTTTTGGCGTGATCACGATCTGGTGGTTGAAAATGATCAGCCGAACTTTCAGCGTCTGGTGCGGCTCAATATTTTTCACTTGCAGCAAGCTGCCAATCACCACGCGAATCAGTTTCTTGATGCCTCGGTGCCAGCGCGGGGCTTGACAGGTGAAGGATATCGCGGACATATTTTTTGGGATGAATTATTTATTCTGCCTTACTACACCCGTACGGAGCCGGATGTTGCAAAAGATTTGTTAAAATATCGGATTAATCGGTTGCCAGCAGCACGCCGCAATGCTGAACTTGCAGGGGAAAAAGGTGCAATGTATCCTTGGCAGTCAGGGATGACCGGCGACGAACAAGCTCAATCAATTCATCTTAATCCGTTAAATAATGAGTGGGAACCAGATAATTCGCGCTTACAGCGGCACGTTTCCCTAGCGATTGCTTATGATGTTTGGGATTATTATCAGGTAACTGACGACCAAGAATTTATGGATCAAGCATTAGCCATGATTTTGGGGATCGCTAAGTTTTGGTTGAATAAAGTTAGAACTGATGGTCAAGGTCGCTATGATCTTTGCGGTGTGATGGGGCCGGATGAGTTTCATGAGAAATATCCGGATGCAGCAAGCGGCGGATTTAAAAATAATGCTTACACTAATATTATGGTGTCGTGGCTTTTGGATTGGATCATTGAGTTGAGTCAAGACTTCAAAATTGATGCAGTGCTGCTCCAACAAGCCAAAGAAGTTAGTCATAAATTAAATTTAGAAATTAGAGATGGAATTATTGCTCAGTTTGCGGGCTATTTTGAACTCAAAGAAATTGATCTAGCTGCTTATGCTAAAGAGTATGGCGACATTCATCGAATTGATCGGGTTTTGAAATCAATTGGTAAATCGCCTGATGAGTATCAAGTTGCCAAGCAGGCTGATGCGTTGATGTGTATTTATAATCTCGGCGCTCAAAAAACAAAGCAGATTATTGAGCGGCTGGGCTACGATTTGCCAGCAGACTGGTTAGCTAGAAACACTGAATATTACCTTGCGCGCACGACTCACGGCTCAACGACGTCTCGGCCAGTTTTTGCGATGGCCTTGACTGACATTGGTCAAAGTTCTAAAGCAGCTCAGTATTTGATGACATCATTAGAAGCGGATTTTGCCGATATTCAAGGAGGCACGACCGCCGAAGGAATTCATGTTGGAGTAATGGGGGAGACGACAGCTGTAATTATGCGCTCATTTGCGGGGATTGACTTTGAGGACGGTAAATTGCAAATTTCACCTAAACTTCCAGCAGGTTGGCAAACGATTATTTTGCATTTAACGTTGCGCCATGTTAATTATCGAATTGAAGTGACTGCTAAAGAGGTTATTGTAACTGCATTTGAGTCAGTTGAAGTTGGAGTTTGCGGGCAAAATTATTTATTAAATGCGCATGAGCCAAAAGTAATTTTAGTCAATCAAGAGTAAAATAAAAGAGGAGAGATTAAGATCTTAAACAAGGAGAAATAGTTAATGTTTGGTTTAAAAAAAAGAAAAAAGAAGCTGAATTAGATCAGGCCGTTTATGCACCAGTAACTGGTGAATGTCAAGATATTACGACAGCTTCGGACCCAGTATTTGCTCAAAAAATGATGGGTGACGGCTTTCTAGTTCATCCAAATTCTGGTAGTGTTGTTGCGCCAGTGGCCGGAGAAATTACGGTCCAACAAGGTCATGCGCTTGGAATCAAGCGCGCTGATGGACTTGAATTTTTGCTCCACATTGGTATTGATACAGTCAGTTTAAAAGGAGCTCCTTTTACCCAACATGTGGGTGTTAAAGACGTTGTTAACCCAGGAGATCTCTTGGTTGACGTGGATTGGCAGCAGATTAAAGATGCCAATCTTGATTCTTCAGTAATGGTGATCATCACAAACACTAACGATTTGTTGGCCCAACTTGAGGTTAAATACGGCAACGTGTCGGCCGGTGCCAAGGTGGGAACAGCGACAGCTAAATAATGGAACGGACTCTTTGGAAACAAGGAGTTTTTTTGCGGTCCAGCTTAAGTTTTTCTTGCATTTATAGTATGATAAACGATGTTTAAACTGTTTAGAGGAGAAAATGATGCAAGTTCGTTTCAGTCATGTTTCACTAGCGTTTACCCCAGGCAAAGATACGCTGCATGACCTCAATTTTACAATTAACGACGGAGAGCTGGTCTGCCTCTTGGGTCCTTCTGGCGGCGGGAAGTCAACTACGTTAAATCTAATTAGCGGTTTATTGGTGCCCACTAACGGCCAGATCTTCTTTGATGAGCAGGATGTCACCAATCTGAGTCCCTTGGAGCGAAAAATTGGCATGGTTTTTCAGAATTATTCGCTTTATCCGCACCTCAACGTTGAAAATAATATTGCTTTTCCGCTCAAAATTGCGCATTGGCCAAAAGAAAAACGCCTGGCGCGCGCAGCTGAATTGGCAAAGCTCGTCCACGTTGATGATCAGTTGAAGAAAAGTGTTAATGAGCTTTCTGGCGGTCAGCAGCAGCGCGTGGCAATTGCGCGGGCATTGGCAAAAGATCCCAATATCTTACTTTTAGATGAACCGTTATCCAATTTGGATGCACGTCTACGCATGGAGATGCGTGATGAGATTCGGCGCATTCAACAAGAGACGAAGATTACTACGATTTTTGTAACGCATGATCAAAGCGAAGCGATGCATATTTCTGATTCGGTGATGGTTTTGCATGCGGCTCAAATTCAGCAGTACAGCAAGCCAAACGAGCTTTACGATCATCCGGCCAACGAATTTGTGGCGAGTTTTATCGGCGATAATCCGCTCAACACTTTCGATCGCGCGCTTTTAGATGATACTGCGCTTAGAGCTGATCTGGGTCCAGCCTACGATCAGGCGAGCCAAGTGGGCGTGCGAGCCGAAAATATGGTGCTTACTAAAAGTGAGGAAACTTTCCCGCACGGCATTAAATGTAAATTGCTAAAAAGTCATCGCTACGGTCTGATTTCAACGCGCTTGTACTCGTTTAAAGGAGTCGAGCTTGATGCAACAGGGCTAACTGAAATTCATAGCACCGACGAAGAAGTCGAAGTCTTCTTTCAAAAGCGCGGTTTCTTCCTCTTTGATGAGGCAGGGAGAAATATCACAAATGATTAATCAAAAGACGACTTGGAAACAGACGCTGCACGCATTGTTGTATCTAGCGCCAATGATGATTTTGCTAACGATTTTCTTTTTGTACCCGATTTTGTCGACTTTTGTAATGAGTATCTTCAAAAATTATGATTTTTATCGCAATGTCGGCACGGGAGTGAGCCTGACTAATTTCATTTATCTCTCTAAAGATCCGTTGTTTCACCGGGCGGTCATTAATACTTTTGTCTTTGTGCTGGGTGTGGTGCCAGCGTCGGTCATTATTTCGCTTGGCATCTCGCTTCTTTTAAATCGCTTCAAGAAGGTTCGCAGCCTATTTCAGACGATCTACTTCTTACCTTACGTAACTAGCACGGTTGCGATCGCGATGGTCTGGGTTTGGATTTACCATAGCGATTACGGCGTCCTTAATTTTATTTTGGGATTATTTCACACGAAGCCGATCGGCTGGCTCAATGATCCACATTACACGCTTCTAACTTTAATAATTTTCAGCATTTGGAAAAATCTGGGACTGAATATTATCTTGTTTTTGGTGGCGCTAAATTCGGTGCCGCGCCAATATTACTTGAGTGCAAGCCTTGACGGGGCAAGTACTTGGCAGCAATTTACCAACATTACGCTGCCGTTAATTTCGCCAACAACTTTTCTAGTGACGATTAATGCAATGATTGCGAGCTTTAAAGTTTTCGATCAAATTTACGTGTTTTATCACAACACGGCGGGACCGAATAATTCGGGCATGACAATCGTTTATTATTTGTATCAGAAATTTTATACCGAGAATAATTACCCAGTGGCAAGCGCTGCTGGGGTGGTCCTCTTTGTGATTATTATTATCGCCACGGTGCTGCAAAATTATGTTTCGCGCCATTATGTGCATTATTAGAGGTTAGCATGTCGAAGAAAAAAGCTGCAAATATTTTATTTTTTTTCATTTTGCTGTTGGGAGCTTTCATCATGATCTTCCCATTTTTTTGGATGATTTCCACAGCAGTAAAAACTCCAAGTGAAGCCGCAACCGTGCCGCCGATGTTGTGGCCAAAGCACCCGCATTGGGGCAATTTTGTTGACGCGTTTAAAAGTGCACCGTTTGCCCGTTACTTGTTTAACAGCTTGTTGGTGACCTTTTGTACAACTGCTGCGCAAATGTTTACGAGCATTCTCGCAGCTTTTGCCTTTAGCAAACTGAAATTTTGGGGCAAAAACGTTATTTTTATGATTTTTCTCTCTACGATGATGGTGCCAATTGAGATGCTAATCATTCCGAACTATGTGACGCTCACCAAAGCTCATCTGATTAACAGCTATTTGGCGCTGATTCTGCCGTGGTCGGCCAGCTTCTTTACAGTATTTACTTTGCGCCAGGCCTTCAATTCAGTTCCGCCGCAGGTCTATTACGCTGCCAAAATTGACGGAGCATCCGACTGGAACTACCTTTGGCGGGTTTTGGTGCCGATTTGCCGCTCTAGTATAGTTGCGATGTCGATTCTGGAAATTATCGCCAGCTGGAACGATTTTTTGTGGCCGATGATTGTCACAAATGATGCAAATATGCGGACTTTGCCGGTGGCAGTGTCGAGTTTTAGTAATGACGTTGGGACCAATTATCCTTTTATGATGGCTGCGGCGACGTTTGTCGTGATCCCGATGATTATTCTTTACCTGATTTTACAAAAATACATTATTCAAGGAATTACAAAAGGCGGCTTGGTCGGCTGATTATTTCAATGTCTTTTTTTTGAAAATTTCTGAAATTTGAGGTTGCTGTTACTAACATTCCCAGCCGTTCTTTTGCTTTTTGATCACCGTTTAAAGCCGCGTTGGTTAACCCAATCGTTTTTTACTGCGCTGTTTTGAACACAAACAGCTAAGATTGCCCCACTCTGATAATGGTCCAATTTTTAACTCCTAAGCATTTATTTGGAGAAATATTTTAAAATGTTAAAAAACTTGTCAAGTTTATGCAAAAAATATTTACTTTTGAAACTTAAGCGCTTATAATGATCTCCAAGATAAAAGACGCAGGAAAGACAAGTAAGTGATGATTGCTGCCAGTGAGTTGGGGAGAGTGGAAACCCAATCAGTTTCGTCATTGCCGAATAACACTTTTCTAGTTGCGGGCTGAAACCGTTGGGAGTAGGCTTTGCCGTTAACCGAAATGTTATCATCGGATGAGGATGTTAGTCCTCTATTGAGCTGGTTCTGTTTTTTAGAACAACTTGGGTGGTACCGCGAAAGCTTTTCGTCCCTTTTTTTAAGGGGATGAAGGGCTTTTTCTTTTATCCAAAAAATATCGCGAGGTGAAGATCATGCATTTAATATTGCCAGAAAATTATCAATCTAAATTATCAGTCCGGGAGACTGAAGAAGCTATTCGTTATATCCGGGAAACTTTCCAAGACGAGTTCGGCAAAGAAATGAATTTGTCGCGGCTATCGGCACCAATGTTTGTTGAACAGAAAACCGGTTTAAATGATAATTTAAACGGAGTCGAACAGCCAGTTAGTTTTACAATGGCTGACATGGGAAGTGAGCGCATCGAAATCGTGCATTCGCTTGCTAAATGGAAGCGAGTTGCGCTGATGCGTTATGGCTTTGGGGTCCACGAAGGACTTTACACCAACATGAATGCAGTGCGTAAAGACGAAGATTTAGATAATTACCACTCGGCTTACGTTGATCAGTGGGACTGGGAGAAGGTCATCACCCGCGAGGAGCGGACGATCGAGACTCTTCAAGCGACGGTCAAAGAAATTTTCAAAGTGATCAAACACATGGAACATGAAGTTTGGTACAAGTACCCGCAGTCCGTTTATCATTTGCCAGACGAGATTCACTTTATTACCACCCAAGAGTTGGAGGATCGTTATCCAGATCTGAGTCCAGCTGAACGAGAAAGTGAAATTGCCAAAGAGTTCGGCGCCGTTTTCATTATGAAAATTGGGGGAGCATTAAAGAGCGGCCAGCGCCACGATGGTCGGGCACCAGATTATGATGATTGGGAATTAAACGGAGATATTATTTTCTGGTACGAGCCGCTTGAACGGGCAATCGAGGTTTCAAGTATGGGGATTCGGGTCGATTCCGCAGCTCTTTCACGCCAACTTAAAATTGCTGATGTGGAGGATCGCCTCACTCTTCCGTATCATCAAATGGTCTTAAATGAAAAAGTACCATTTACGATTGGGGGCGGAATTGGCCAATCTCGCCTTTGTATGCTCCTTTTGGGTAAAGCTCACGTCGGTGAGGTGCAAGCTTCAATTTGGCCAGATGAGATGGTCAATCGATGTGAGGAACATGGGATCCATCTGCTTTAATTGCTTTCAGGAGGTTTATGGTATGAATAACGATGAAGCTGATTTAAAAGAATTGCGTGAAGCAATGCTTAAAGATGACGGAAAACATTTTGCCCATGATGAAGTCATGAAAGAATTTGGTTTACGTTAACAAAAAAGCGTTAGTCCCTTACGATTTTGGGATCTGACGCTTTATTTTTTTGTTTGACGAATTTCTCCGTGCCGTCCTTCACAGCCTGCGTGTAGTAGCGACATTTGTGTTCCAAGGTATCTAACGTAGCTTCAAGCTCTTGCATCTGCGCTTTAGTCGTGCGGCGCAGCTCGTGAAACATCTCGAGGCGCTTTTGGAGGGTAGAATCTCCATCGGCGCACCACTGAATAAAAATTTTGATATCTTTAATCGACATGCCAGCGCATTTTAGACAGCCGACAAGTTTCAGGGTCGCTAGATTGTCGGGGCTAAATTCGCGCACGCCAGCATGATTTTTGTGAAGATTGGGGATAATCCCTTCTTGGTCATAGTAGCGCAAGGTTGAAGGAGAGATATTGAACATTTGCGCTACTTCACTAATTGAGTAGGTTGTTTGCATATAGCAATTTTACCACTTTTAGTCGTTAGCGTGGACGTCAAAATTTGCCAAAAGCATTTCGCCGACGCCTGGTGCATCCGGGTCGTGCTGTCCGTGACCGCGATCAAGCGCTCTAATTGCCTGCATTTCTTCTTCTGTTAGCGAGAAATCGAAGATGTCGAGGTTACTCTTGATTCTTGCCGGATGGACAGATTTCGGAAAAATAATTATTCCTTCTTGGTGCTCAAAACGCAAAATAATTTGGCCCGCGTCTTTATCATACTTGTTAGCTAGTTGATCGATTAACGGATCGTTAATTAACTCTTGATTTCCTTGACCAAGCGGGGCCCAGGCCTCAATTTTGACATCTTCAGGTGCAAGAATTTCACGTAATTCTTTTTGCTGGAAATACGGATTAAATTCGACTTGATCGATAGCTGGAATCGTTTCAAACTGGGGCACAAATTTCTTCCAACTTTTTGGCGTAAAGTTAGAAACCCCAATGGAGCGGATTTTGCCAGCTTTCTTAGCCGTCTCTAGTGCCTGCCAAGCGGCCGGGACGTCGCCATAAGGCTGGTGGAGTAGATATAGATCGAGGTATTGAAGCCCCAATTTTTTTAAAGATAGATCGATGGCTTTTAAGGCGTCATCGTAAGCATAATCTTGTAGCCAAAGCTTGCTGGTGATCCAGATTTCTTCGCGGGGAACTCCGCTCTCTTTGATCGCTTGGCCAACTTCTTCCTCGTTGAAATAAGCAACTGCCGTATCAATGTGGCGATAACCGAGCTTCAAAGCTTCGAGGACAGCTTTTTTGGTTGAGCCATCGTTGGGAATTTGGAAAACGCCAAAACCGATTGCGGGGATTTCGTTGCCGTCGTTAAGTTTGATATTCATTATTTACTCCTTATTTGCTTTAAACTGCTACCAAAAATTTGTTCAATCGTTGCCGGGTCACGGTGATCGAAAAATTGACTTTCGTTGCGATCAAGGCCCGCAATTACGGACATTTCAGCATCATTAAGTGTGAAATCAAAAACTTCAAGGTTTTCTTTCATCCGATTTTTGTGGACCGTTTTTGGAATCACAACAATGCCTTGTTGCAAAAGCCACCGGATGATGATTTGGCCGTTTGATTTGCCGTACTTAGCGCCGATTTTTGCAATCGTTTCGTTTGTAAAGATCTCATGTTTGCCTTCAGCAAATGGGGCCCAAGCCTCAACAGCGACGTTTTCCTGTTGATTAAATGTGACTTCATCGGTTTGTTGAAACCACGGATTAATTTCGATTTGGTTAACTGCTGGGGCAACGTTCATGGTTAATTCTAGATTTTTCAGCTGATCAGCGTAGAAATTCGATACCCCAATTGCTCTAATTTTATGCTCATGATACGCTTCTTCAAGCGCGCGCCAAGCACCCATTGTGTCGCCGTAGGGCTGGTGCAGCAAGTAAAGATCTAAATAATCTAGGCCGAGTTTCTCAAGCGAAGTTTCGATTCCTTGTTTTGCTTTTTCATAGGAAAAATCTGAGACCCATAGTTTCGAGGTTACGAAAATTTCTTTACGGTCAATGCCGCTTTTTTTGATTGCGGCGCCCACGCCTGCTTCATTTTGATAAGCTGCGGCGGTATCGATTAAACGGTATCCCACCTCAAGCGCTGAGCTCACCGCTTGTTCAGCTTCCTTTAGATCGGGAATTTGAAAAACTCCAAATCCGAGTTGGGGCATTTCAAGCCCATTATTAAGTTTAATTTTTGGAATTTGCATTTTTGCCTCCTTTTTTAGTGTATTTTAGGGGAGGACGATAAATTTGAAAATTGCTAAATAAACATGCTAGTATACTTTTGAATTATATTGAGGACGAACATGATTGATAATAACTTATTAGAAGAACTTGTAACATTCGAAGAAAGTGGGACGCTGGCGGCAGCAGCCGAAAAATTGCGAATTACGCAACCGTCGATGACTCGCGGGATGCAGAGATTAGAAGCTGAATTAGGAGTTAAGTTATTTGAGCGCCAGCCCAATCGTTTGACGCTGACTAAAACGGGAGAATTTGCAGTTGAACTGGCTAAGTCGGCGCTAAAGGTCAACAGAGATTTAAAAACTCAGGTGCAAAATTTCGCGCAGGCCGAAAAAATGTTAAAAATCGGGCTGACAATTCCAGGACCCAAAAACATACTAGATAAATTGGAATTAAATGTTGAAGTGACAACTGATCTTCAAAGTAATGAACAAATTAGCACGTTGCTTAATGAGCGAGCGTTTAGCCTGATTTTCTCAAACCAAGAGCTTTTAACTGACCAAATTGAATCGCGGTATGTGGGCACCGAGCGGCTGCTGGTCAATTTAGATCAATTTTCTTATCGCGCCAATCAGCAGTCAATCACGTTCAGTGAACTAAAAGGGCAGAGCTTTATCGTTTTACGAGCAATTGGACCTTGGCGTGCGTTGATTCAAGAGCAGATCCCGGATGCGACTTTTATGTATCAAGAAGAGCAGGTCGCCTTGGCGCAGTTGACCAAATATTCGAGTCTCCCTTATTTTACGACCAATCTTTCGGCGCTGACTAAACATCGCTTGGATGACAATCGGCATTCGATTCCAATTAGTGATGATAGCGCTCAGATGCCAGTGTATGCCAATTATCTGATTACAGATAAAAAACGAGTCCTGCCAGTGCTTCAAGCAGTGAGTGATTACTGGCCGAAAGATAAATGATTTGAGATGACCTCCCGCAAAAGCCGGATGTCAGGGTTTTCGGGTGCAAAAAAACGCCCAAAATTAAGCACCAACAACTACCTCTTTAAATAATATAAATAGTTAGTTAATGGTAATTAATTGTTCAATTGGCGTTTGCTCGCTTTCTTTTTCGTTCATTATATTACAAAAGAAAAAACCCAATGAGAGGAGACATTGGGTCGTTTAAAATCAATGTTTACAAGATGTATAGAGATTGTTACTCAGGGAGGAGTTTTTTTAATTTCTACACTTATTATATTACCTGCTAATTGTGAATAAAGTTTGATGAAAAAGGTAAAATATTTGGATCGAGCTATATTTTCTGGCGATTTAACATTTGATCTCAAAAAGACTACAATACTTTCTTATATCTTATGACCAGATTGGAGGCTAGTAGAATGAATGTAGAATGGTTATTAAGAGTGATTCTAGCCGCTGGTTGCGGCGCGTTAATTGGTTATGAGCGTGCCATTAAGCTCAAAAGCGCTGGAATTCGAACCCACATTATTGTAGCAATTGGGGCGGCACTAACGATGATTGTTTCAAAATACGGGTTTGCCGATATTTTGGGGCATCCGGGTGTTGCTTTGGACCCATCGCGGGTTGCCGCTCAAGTCATCAGCGGGATTAGTTTTATTGGCGCCGGAACGATTTTAATTCGCGGTAGCGGCGTCAACGGATTAACAACCGCTGCGGGTGTTTGGGCAACGGCAGCAGTAGGACTCGCAATTGGAGCTGGCTTGTATTTTGTGGGCATTGCGTCTTCCGCTTTGATTATCTTGGTCCAGTACGTTGTCCGTCAAGATTTCTTATTGAATTATATTTTTCGCAAACGGCATTTTCATTGCCAATTAATTTTGAAAAATGAAAAAATCGATTCAGATGAAGTATGTAGCGGATTAGAGCAAGAGGGATTTAAGAAGACTGAAATTAAAGTTCACAAAATTACCGATCAAACCATTAACTTAGAGATTGATGGTGTTTTAGATCAAAATTATAACATTGACGATGTACTGTGGGAGATCTCCCGCAATCCTCAAGTTATCGAGGTCAAGCGCGAAGACTAAAAAAATACCCCCAAACGGGGGTAAGATTTAGCGGTTAATTGAGCGAGCCATCCTTTGAATGGCGTGCCTTTCTCCGCGAATTGCTTTACTTAGCGCATAAATGTTTTCAAACGGTGATTGTACGCTCCAAGCAGCATCACCGACGTGCTGAATATCGACACCAATGATTTTGTTGCGAACCGCAATTTCTTCTATGTAGCGCGCACCCGATCCTTCTTGACTAGTTCCAATGGTGCTCATTACAAGGGCGCCTTGCTGATGAGCGAGTTTGACGATTTCCCTTAATTCTTGGTCGTCTAGTTCTGGCACTGTGCCGACTGCTGGAACCAAAATCACGTCAGCTCCCGCATCTAAGAAACTTTGCGTCGCTTCAAGCGAAACCACTGGTTCATTAACTCCAGCTCCGTGCATCTTACCTGCAATAATTAAACCAGAGAAGACGTCTTTGGCAACTTTGATGTTGGCGGCAATTTGAGCGTTAGTAACGCCGGTGCCAGGGTTACCAGTTAGGCAAATGAAATTAAATCCTAAACGTTCGGCTTCAGTAAGCGTCTTAAGAGATGCCATTCGCCCCTCACTAATCGTCAGGCGGTCTTCAAGCATCGAAGCATTCGGGTCAACTGGTTCAAGGTTAACCCCAATTGGGCGACCGACGAGCTGTTGAAGCCGCTTAATGCTTTTGCCATCGTGATGTGCTTTGGCGGTAAGCAAAGTCTCTTCGCCGTCATACAATCCCAAAATCACAGGATTCAAAACGTCTAAGGCATTCAACAAAATCAGATCAGCTCCAAAAGCTGCTGCCATTTCACTGGTGGTCAAGCCATCGATACTTTCGTGAATTACCACGTTTTCAGATACTACAGTCCGACCTTCCGAAGCCTTGATGCTTTGTTTTAACTCACTGCCGTTCATGGCGAGCACTTCACTAGTGTTCGCACTAATTAATCTTTTTACCATATTCGCTCCTTTTAAATTTATACTTCTAGTTTACCAGCTTCTTCTAGCCGTTGCGTTTTATTTAAAGTCATTAAGAACGGCAGGTAAACTAGGATATCTAAGATGATGTTGACGATTTGTAGAATGGATCCGTTGATGCTATTCGTTGCCAAAAAGCCGGAAATGATTGGTGGTGTTGACCACGGAATTACGGCGCCATCACATAATGGCACTAGGCCGATTTTCATCACAAAATAAGTGGTGACGACATTAATCATCGGCGCAAGAATATATGGAATTAAAAGTGTGACATTTAAAACGACTGGTAAACCAAACATCGTTGGTTCATTAATGTTAAAAATTCCGGGTACAATAGTCAGTGGTGCGAGTACTTCTAATTGTTTACTAGATTTTCTCATGAATACTAAAATGGCAATGCCCAAAACTAAACCAATCGTGGCACCACCGCCGCCCATAAAGACAAAGTTATCTATGAAAGGCGAGCTGATAATGTGTCCACCGTGGCTGAGATCTAAGTTATGAGCTTTATACAATACGCGGTTTGCATCAGTATTCATTAGCCAAATCGGTGAAATGATATTATTAACAACACTGCCGCCGTGAATTCCAACAAACCAAAAAGCGCTATTTAGAAATACAACAGCTAAGGTGCCGCCAATGGTATCACCTAAAAGTCCAAGTGGCTTTTGTAAAAAGTGAAGTAGCAGCTCGTGGACGTTACCAAGATTAGTCCATTGTAAACCTGCGTAAATAGCTCCCCAAATTGCAATAATGACAGCGCCGGGAATCAAAGCAGAAAAACTGCGAGACACTGCGGGCGGAACGGTTTCCGGCATTTTGATTTGAATATTGTGATTAATAAACCATTGGAAAATCCAGCCGGTCGTCAATCCAATAATAATTGCAATGAAGAGACCTTTTGATCCGAGGAAGCCGTAAGGCATCCCTTCAAGCGGCTCTTTACCAGCAGTGAAAACACTAGGTGTGACAACGAAAAATGAAGAAATGGCAATGACTCCCGCCGATTTACCGTCAGTTTTATACTGCTCAGCGAGACTCGATGCAATTCCAAAACACCCTAGCATTCCCAAGAGGCCAAACGACCCGTTAGTGATTTTGTTGAAGATGTCACTTAGAGCGACACCGTTAATTTTGAAAGCCTGAACCCAATTAGTCCAACTGGTAATTGGAATAATGCCGATAATCATGAAAAATGATCCGGCCATAATTAATGGCATTGACAACGCAATCCCATCACGCATCGCGATCAAAGCCTTCACGCCCGATAACTTAATGGCAACTGGCATGAGATAGCGTTCCATGAAGCTCTCGGTGCTCTTGTTATCTTGTTGCATTTTCTTCCCCCATAAACATTTGCTAACTTGAATTCTAACTGATCAAAGCTAAATATGCAACCGGTTGCATATTTGTTTTTGCTCAAAATTTGGCAGGGAGCAGAAATTCAGCTAGAATTACATTTAAATAGAAAATTGAGGTGAAACATGAGTTCAGAAATTACAAATTGGCGCTCACTAGGAGGCTATGTCAGCGCCAACGGCCAAAAAGTTAAAGATGATTTATTATTTCGTTGTGGACAATTATACGATTTAAACGCTGAGCAAATTGATTTTTTACAAAAACAAAAAAAGATCAAGCGAGTTTTTGATTTCCGCGGACCAAAGGAACGTGAAGAATTCCCGGATGATCTATGGGAAGATGTTGATTATGTGATTCTTGACGTTTTAGCTGACGCTAAAATTAATCAGGCAAGCGTCGATGAAGTTGTTTCGGGAAATAGTAAGGTCGATGACAATATGCTGCAGACTTACGAGGAGTTAGCTTTGACTAAGTCGGCGACAGAAAGTTATCATCAATTTTTGCTGACGCTTGTTGATGATCCAGTGCCGATGGCGTTTCACTGCTTCGCTGGTAAAGATCGGACTGGTGTTGGTGCGGCTTTGATTTTTAAGGCACTGGATGTGAGCGACGAGCAAATCTTTGAAGATTATTTAAAGACCAATCCTGCGCGAAAAGTTGCAAATGAGGAAATGTTGGCGTCATTAAGAGACCAATTAACTCCCGATGAATTAAAAGAAGTCGAGGTCGCCTTAAAGGTTAGGTCAGGCTATCTAGAACGTTACTTTGAAATGGTCAAAAAGAATTTCGGCGATTTCGATCATTACTTCACCGAAGGCCTTAAGCTGCCAGAGAATTTCAAATCAGAAATGCAGCGTCTGTATCTTGTTTAATTAAACCGGAAAGTTGACCGGTTTTTTTATTTGCTGCTAATCATTTTCAAAATTAAAATAATTTCGCGTTTGACACGATCATCTTAAATCATCTCAGGATTAGCAAGTAATAGGCTGATTTTTATTTTGAAAATATGTTATACTAAGAGCGCTTATGTACATGAGTAAATAGGAGCGTTTTTGGCAGATATGCAAAAACGCTTACTTTTTGTGGATGATTTGGGGGGATTTTGTGTTAATATCGGGTCTGATCTTAGGACTAATCTTTGGTTTCTTTCTTAAACGGAGCCGTCTTTGTTTGTCAGCAAGTTTGCGTGATATATATTTAGCAAAGAAAATTAGTGGATTATATTGGTTTTTGTTGATTGTTTTGACAACTAGTACGATATTTTTCTTTTTGCTAACTTTTAAATTGATTCCTATACCGGACCAGCAAGTATTTTCGGTGAGTTCAGAGATCGTCGGTGGCTTGTTCTTTGGAGTTGGGGCAGCTCTAGCAAGTGGTTGCGTGACAACTTCGCTAATAAAGTTAGGCGATGGAAGAGTAACTGGCTTGGTTTCGATTTTTGGCTTTGTTTTATTTGCGTTAGCAACCAATCAAGGCCCGTTGTCGCCACTTAATAATTTCATGCAGCAAAATATCGTTGTGACCGATAACTTTAGAGCAAGCCTAAATTTTAATCCATTGTTGATTGTTGCGCCGCTTTTAGTAATTTTAGTCGTTTTCATTTGGCACGAACAAAAAGGAAAAAAGACAGTTTATCCCGTGCCAGCGAGTAATCAGAAACCGTTATTAAGAAAAAAGTTGAATCCTTTTGTGACCGCGGGAATTTTAGGACTAGTTGCAGGATTTGGATTTTATTTTAGTTATCAAACTGGAAGGTACGGCAGCGTTGCAACGTTAGGCCCGTTATTGTCGTGGCAAATTTTCTTCAGTAGTTTCCCACATCACTTTGATTGGGGCGAAATGTTTGTGGCAGGGCTAGTACTAGGTTCATTGCTTTTTACAGTTTTGAACGGCGAGTTTTCGTTCAAAGATTATACCGGCAATGATTTAATGAAATCGTTTTCGGGCGGAGCTCTAATGGGGTTTGGTGCAGTCATGGGCAAAGGCTGCATTTTAGCCAATGGTATTGTTGGAAGCGCGATGCTTTCAGCGGAATCGCTACTTAATATCGTTTTTATTACATTTGGTTTGTGGCTCGGTTCATATGTAATTTATGTGCGGCCGCAAAATAAGGAGAAAAAATTGTGAAAAAAAGAAATTGCTTTTTAGTGTTTGCCATTTTGCTTGTGAGTTTAGGCGCGGGACAGGAAGTTTTAGCCGATTGTAAAACTGGCAGCAACTCAGAGAAACCTGCGAGTAGCACAGCGGCAAATAAAAATCGTTTAGTCAAAACGACAAAATCACATTATTATATTGACGTTCATGATGCTTATAAAGAGATCAAAGACAATCCGAAGGCAGTTGTGTTGGAAACATCTTACGGGAAAAAGACCAGTTATGCTAAAGGTCATTTACCACGAGCGGTTCAAATGGATACATTAGAAGTGGAAACTGAAGAGAACGATTGGAATATTTTGGATTTCGACTCTTGCAAGAAAGCTTTTTTGGAAAAAGGGGTCACCAAAGATACGCCTTTGTTGGTTTATTCGGAAGATCCGCTCTCTTCGGCACGAATTGCTTTTGTGGCCTATTGGTTGGGCGTTAAGGATGTGAAAATCGTCGATGGCGGCTTAAATGCTTGGAAAAACGAAAAGTTAACTCTTCAAAAGGGAACGTTAAAGCCAAAAGCTCAAAAAAATTTTGGCAGAAGTAAGCCAGCTCACCCGGAAGATTTGATCAGTACATCAGCCGATTTAGTCAAATATGAAAAAGACCATCCAAAATTAGTGATTGCTAGCACCCGAAGTTGGGATGAATTCGTCGGGAATATAAGTGGTTACAGCTATATCAAAGACACCGGTGAAGTCAAAGGTGCAAAATACGCTAAAGTAAGTAAAACAAGTAGTGATGTTTCTTATTTGATGAATAGCGATTTGACGATGACAAATCCGGAGAAAACGCTTAAATACTGGAACAAGAATGGAATTACACCGAGTAAGGAAGTTGCTTTTTATTGTGGGACCGGTTGGCGCGCTTGCCCAGCGTTCTTTATCGCAAAGGACAACGGCTATAAGAAGGCGCGGATTTTTGACGGCGGTTGGTACGAATGGGATCGAGCTCACGAGAAAAATCCGAGTGAGTTTCCAGTTCAAAAGGGAGATCCAGCTAATAAGAAGACCTTCCAGATTATTACTAAACCACAAATGAGTTATTGATGGAGTTTAACATTGAAGAAAATAGATGTAAGTGGTAAAGATTGTCCAGTTCCGGTGCTCCAATTGCAAAATGCTTTATCAGAAAGTGAATCAGGCGAAATCATTGAGCTTAAGTTTACTTGTCCAGAAGCAGTGGAAACACTTCCGGCTTATTGTGTGGAACATCAACATCAGATTATTAGTTTTGACCAACTTCACAATGATGGATGGTTGATTAAAATCAAAAAAGGTTAAGAGGAAAAATCATGAAAAATCGAAAAATTTGGCTAACAATAGCGGCATTTTTGTCAGTTTTATTTTTAGCTACCGGCTGTGCCAATCAAAAAAAGGACACAACCAAGCCAGAAAAGAAACATACGATTGTGATGGGGGTGACGGGAGGTCAGTACAATGACTTGTTTGACAAGGCCGTGGCGCCAATTTTGGAAAAAGAAGGCTACAAGATCAAACGAGTTAATTTCTCCCAGTTTATGCTGTCTAACACGGCTTTGGGTGAAGGCAACATTGACGTTAACGTAGCACAACACACAGCTTACATGCGGATTTTCAATCGGGACAAGAAAACTGATTTGGTCCCGTTAGTGGCGACGCCTTCGGTTCCTTGTTCGCTGTATTCATCGAAGTATTATCATAAGTCGGACTTGAAAAATGGGATGACGATCGGGATTCCGCAAGATCCAAGTAATGCAGCTCGTGCTTATGCGCTGTTGGCTGACGCAGGCTGGATTAAGGTTAACAAAAACGTTAAATCAACGGAATTAGCAGCCAAAGACGTTACTGAAAATCCGCACCAGTTGGTAATCAAAGAGATGGATTCAAATACGATTCCTCACGTTTTGGCGGATTTAGACTTTGAAGTAATTCCAGGAAGCGTGGTTCAAAGCGCCAAAATCGAAAAGAAGATTCATCTGATCCAACAAGAGAAGTTGACTAAGGATCTCGAAATTGTGGCAGCTGTTAGAAAAGAAAACGAGAACAAAGATTGGGCCAAAGCAATCAAACGAGCTTATCAATCTAAAGAGTTTAAGGATTATATGAAGAAACACAATGAGGATCATCAATGGGTGATGCCGAAATAATCAAGAAGGTCGCAAAGGCGATCTTTTTTGCAGCACAATCAAAATAGGGAGAATCAGGTTGATTAAACTAGATCATCTTTCAAAGAAGTTTAACGATGACATGGTCTTAAATGAAATAGAGCTGGAAATTCCAGAACAGCGGATTTTTGGCGTTATTGGGCAAAGTGGTGCGGGCAAAAGTACTCTTATTCGCTTGATCAATGGCTTGGAGCAGCCAACAAGTGGACAAGTAGAACTGCCTGGTGATGCACGGATTGGAATGATTTTTCAAAACTACGCGTTATTGCGTTCCAAAACAGTCTACAAAAATGTTGAAATGGCCTTGCGTTTTACCCCAATTCCTAAAGAAGAGTATCGAAGTAAAATTCAGGAGATGTTGCAATATGTCGGACTTGATGACAAGGCACAGGCTTATCCGGCTGAGCTGTCTGGCGGGCAGAAGCAGCGAGTTGGGATTGCCCGTGCACTAATCACGAGGCCGACGATTTTGTTGTGTGATGAAATCACGAGTGCGCTTGATCCTAGTTCCAAAAAAGTCGTCTTAGATCTTTTGAAGAAAATTAACGCGGAGTTCAAGACAACGATCGTTTTGGTGACCCATGAAATGGAAGTAATCAGAGAAATCTGTGATTTCGTGGCGGTTATTGAAAAAGGGAAAATTGTGGAATGTAATTCGATTGAAAATATTTTCCTTTTTCCCCAATCCCAGACGGTTAAAGATTTTCTAAAAGACATCATTTATCCACAGCGGCCAGCTCAAAGTGAACTAACGGCAGGCGAGCATCTTGATTATGCTTTGATGGACTTTGCTCAATATCTGAAACTTCAAAAGTCACCTCACCAAGGATATATTTTTGACAGTAAAACCTTAGAACTAGCAGGTAAACGTTATTTTTCTATGTATTTAGTTACGAATGATGACGAGTCGGAAGTTGAGAGTATCCGGCGTGAAAGGATCTATTAAGATGACAGATGGAATTTCAGCAGCAGTAATTATTAAAGCATCTTACGAGTCGCTTTATATGATTGGAGTTGCTCTGGTTTTTGCGATTTTGTTGGGGATTCCGCTAGGAGTTTTGTTAGCTGAGACGCGAAAAGACGGCATTATTCCTAACCGCCCAGTTTACGCGATCTTGCAAACAATCATTAATATTGTGCGTTCGATCCCATTTATTATTTTGTTGGTGGCAATTTTGCCGCTGACCAGATTAATTGTGGGCAACTCGATTGGCACAACGGCAGCAATTGTGCCTTTGGTGCTCTACATTGTGCCGTTTATGTCGCGCCTAGTTGAACAAGCAATTTTAGAAGTCGACCCGATCATTGTTGAATGCGCGAAAACTTTGGGGGCTAATAAGTTGCAGATCATCGTGTTCTTCATCTTGCCAGAAGCACGACCAGCGCTTGTTTTGGCGATTACCAACGTGATTATTGGCCTGATAAGTTCCTCTTCCATGGCAGGAACGATTGGCGGCGGCGGAATTGGCGATCTAGCGATTACGCAAGGATATCAGCGCTTTAACACCCCCTTGATTTTTGTGACGGTAGTTCTGTTAGTAATTATCGTCAATATTGTGCAGTTTGTGGGCAATGCAATTTATACCAAAATCAAACATTAATAAGGAAAGAAAATATGAAAATAAAGAAAATTTTGGCTGGCGCCGTGATGATGTTGGCAGTTTTAAGTGTAGGATGTGCTAGCAAAAATACGACAAGTGAAAAGAAGCATGAAATCGTCATTGGCGTGACTAGCGATCAGTACAATGAACTTTTCGACAAGGCTGTGGCACCAATCTTAAAAAAAGATGGCTACAAGATCAAACGAGTGAATTTTTCTCAGTTTATGCAGTCTAACACGGCTTTAGCCGAAGGCACAATTGACGTAAATGTTGCTCAACACACGGCTTACATGAAAATTTTCAATCGCGATAAGAAGACGGATTTAGTGCCGCTGGTGACGACGCCTTCGGTTCCGTGCTCGCTTTATTCTTCGAAGTATCGAAATAAGTCGGATTTAAAAGACGGGATGACTGTTGGGATTCCCCAAGACCCCAGCAACGCTGCCCGCGCTTATGCGATATTGGCTGATGCAGGCTGGATTAAGGTCAAGTCTGATGTAAAACGCACCGAGTTATCTAAAAAAGACATTACCAGTAATCCCCGTCATTTAGAAATTAAAGAAATGGATTCTGATACAATTCCCCGGGTCTTATCCGATTTAGATTTCGAAGTAATTCCGGGCAGCAACGTTTATAGCGCTAAGATTCAGGACAAAATTCATTTGATCCAGCAGGAAAATTTGCAAAAAGACTTACAGATTGTCGCAGCAGTCAAGAAGAAAAACGTCAATACCGACTGGGCTCAAGCAATCAAAAAAGCTTATCAATCTAAAGAGTTCGAAGATTATATGAAGAAACACAATTCTGATCACCAATGGGTGATGCCAAAATAATTTGCAGATCGTTACATGATCTGCTTTTTTTGACTTTAAGCAGATTTAGGGGGTAGACTCTAGTAAAACCAGATAGATGGAGATCATTTATGGCAAAGCCAATTTACGTTGCAATTGCAAATATCATTAGAAACAATATCAGCGCCCACAAGTACAGTTCGATGAAGCTGCCGGATGAGCGGACTTTAGCCGAGCGCTTTGAGGTCAGCCGGAGTTCCATTAAGCGGGCGATCCAGCTACTTGCCGATCAAGGGATTATCTTCAAAAAGCAAGGCTCGGGCAATTTCATTAATCCGCTGTTTCTTCGCAACAAAACTTCCCTGGATTACACTGGCGACAACGTCGGACTGACAACTTCAATTGTGACTAACGGAAAAGAACAAACGATTAAAGTCTTGAATTTAGATGTGATCAAGCCCGATAGTGAGATTAAAGAAAGTCTATTTTTGACCGAAGATGATTTTGTCTACAGTTTTAAACGGCTGCGCTGCCTCGATCAAAAGCCAATTTTAATTGAGACGAGCTATATTCCGGTGCGCGCTTTTCCCGAACTGTCGCAGAATTTACTGGAGCAATCGCTGTTTAATTATCTGGAAAATGAGAAAAACATGATTATCAATCGGGCCTATTTGGATCTGACCACGGAGCCCTCGACGCCAAATGATCAAGAATTGTTGAATTTAAAACCAACTGAACCCGTTGGGATCATGGCAGGGATATTTTTTGTGGATGACGGGACGCCATTTGAGTACTCAAGCATGCGGCTTCACTACCGTTATCTCAACTTTTCGACTTTTGTTGATTTGGATAAATAAAATTGGTACGCTCCAATTTTTAAAATGGTTGACAAGAAGGGTCGAAACAGGTTATAAATATGGTAGAAGTTAATTTATGGAGGTCAGTTAATGACAGATTATAGTAGCCAAGAGTATTTCAGCTTGATGAGAAAATATTTTAACGCAGCCAATTATATTTCGGTGGGTCAATTGTATTTAAAAGACAACCCGCTGTTGAGAGATAAATTACAGTCTAGTGACGTTAAGTACTATCCAATTGGTCACTGGGGCACGATTGCGGGGCAGAATTTTATTTATACGCACCTCAACCGCGTTATTAACAAATATGATTTAAATATGTTTTACGTTGAGGGACCAGGTCATGGCGGGCAGGTCATGGTTTCGAATTCTTACCTTGACGGCAGCTATAGCGAGATTTATCCAGAAATTTCCGAAGATATTCCAGGTCTTAAGAAATTGTTCAAGCAGTTTTCGTTTCCTGGCGGTGTGGCGAGCCATGCTGCACCAGAAACTCCCGGCTCGATTCACGAAGGCGGCGAGTTAGGATATTCAATAAGCCATGGTGTTGGCGCAATTCTAGACAATCCCGACGTGATTAGCGCAGTAGTTGTGGGCGACGGTGAGGCTGAAACCGGACCGCTCGCGACTTCTTGGTTCTCTAATACTTTCATTAACCCAGTCAATGATGGCGCAGTCCTGCCAATTTTGAATTTGAATGGTTTCAAAATCTCCAATCCGACGATTTTATCGCGTAAAAGTAACGAAGATTTAAAGAAATATTTCGAAGGCATCGGTTGGGAGCCGATTTTCGTTGAAGGTGACGACCCAGATCAGCTCAATCCCGTGATGGCACAAGCAATGGACCAAGCGATCGAGAAGATTCGCTCCATTCAAGATGAAGCACGCCAACATCCCGCTGCTGATGCTAAAGAGCCAGTTTGGCCGATGATCATTTTCCGGGCGCCAAAAGGCTGGACTGGTCCAAAAGAGTGGGACGGCGAGCCAATCGAAGGTTCATTTAGAGCGCACCAGATTCCAATTCCGGTCACGCGCGATCACATGGAACATGCCGACGCTTTGGTTGATTGGCTTAAGTCATATCATCCAGAAGAATTATTTGACGAAAATGGTGCTTTGAAGCCAGAGATTAAGGCTTTGACGCCAAAAGGTAATAAGCGCATGGCAATGAATCCAATTACTAATGGTGGAATTGATCCGAAAGCGCTCGATTTACCGAAATTTAAGGATTACGCTTTGAAATTTGATCAGCCAGGTTCTACCAATGCACAAGATATGATTGAATTTGGCAAATACCTGCGCGATTTAATTCAAAAGAATCCGCATGATTTTCGGATTTTTGGTCCAGATGAAACGATGTCAAACCGCCTCAATCACATTTTTGAAGTGACTGAACGGCAATGGATGGAGCCAGTCAAAAAGCCAAATGATCAGTTTGAAGCGCCAGCAGGCCGGATTCTTGATGCTCAGTTGTCAGAACATCAAGCTGAGGGCTGGCTTGAAGGTTACACTTTAACGGGCCGCCACGGAATTTTTGCGAGCTACGAAGCATTCTTGCGAGTTGTTGATTCGATGTTGACCCAGCACTTCAAATGGCTGCGGAAAGCTGACGAGCAGGCTTGGCGTAAGAAGTATCCCGCTTTAAATGTTATTTCAACTTCAACATCTTTTCAACAAGATCATAACGGCTACACTCACCAAGACCCAGGTATTCTAACGCACTTGGCGGAGAAGAAATCGAAGTACATTCGTGAATATCTGCCAGCTGACACTAATACGTTGTTAGCTTTGGCCGATCGAGTTTTAAACGATGAAGAAGTGATCAACTTGATTGTGGCTTCAAAACAACCACGGCCGCAGTTCTATTCAATGGCCGAAGCTGAAGAATTAGTCGATCGCGGCTTGAAGGTCATCGACTGGGCTAGTAACGATCAAGGCGCAAAACCAGATTTGGTTCTGGCAGCAGCAGGAACTGAACCGAATATGGAATCTTTAGCAGCAATTGATCTGCTGCACGAAAACTTCCCTGACTTGAAGATCCGTTTCGTTAACGTCGTTGATTTGTTGAAACTTCAATCGCCGAAGCTAAACGATCGCGGCTTAAGTGATCAAGAATTTGACGAGATTTTCACCGCTGATACGCCGATTATTTTTGCCTTCCACGGCTATGAAGGCTTGATTCGCGACATCTTCTTCGATCGCCACAATCACCAGATGTATCCGCATGGATATCGCGAAAATGGCGACATCACAACTCCGTTTGATATGCGAGTGCTTAATTCGATGGATCGCTTCCATATCGCTAAACACGCTAGTGAGCTGGTTTATGGCGCTAAAGCGCAAGACTTCAGCCAGAAGATGGATCGGACGCTTAAAAATCATCACGATTACATCCGAGAAACTGGTGAAGATTTGCCAGAAGTCGAGAACTGGAAGTTCAAAGGCTTTAAATAATAGTAGAAAAATCCTCTAGTCATGGAGGATTTTTTTGCGTTACTTTTCGCTTGTTCATTCGTAGATTGTAAGTAGGAGGGAGCATTGAAATTAGACCGGTATGAAGAGCTGCTAAAAGATTTGATGATTGAATTACGCCGCTATCTGATCAGTAAAGGCGCGAAGCCTGATTTAGCTGAAGATGTGGTGCAAGATATTTTCGTTAAAGTTCTTGAAATGGAGCTTATTTTGCCGCCAGATCAATTGCGTCCTTACCTTTATCGGATGGTTAGAAATAAATATATTGATCTTTATCGACGAGATCAACGATTAAACGCCTTGGTCGAGCAGTATTTGATTCCAGAATTATCGCGCCCAGAGGTTCAAGAGAGTGATCATTCTGAGAAGTTGGAGCACGCACTCAATCAATTGAGCGCAGAGAATCGCCAGCTTTTGAAAATGAAATATCTCGATCAAAAGACGAATGAAGAGCTTGCTAAAGAGCTCAAAATCCCAATGGCTGCAGTGAAAATGCGCTTATATCGAATCCGTAAGAAAATTAAGAAAATGACAGGAGATAATATTGATGAGTGAAGACCAAGAATTCGCCCGTTTAGCTAGAAATATCAAAATCAAAAAATGGCTGTTAACCTTTGTGATGGTTTTTTGCACCATAATTTTGGTTGCTTTATTCGCCTATAAAATTGATGCTGCTTTAACAAGAAGACAACATGATCGGCTCGATCGGAGAATGCAAATTGAATATCAGCTGATGTCTCCTAACATTGAAATTAGTGACCGCTACATTAGTGAGGCGGGAGCTTTTGCAGGGGGCAAGCTGATCAGTCACCGCTATAAAGAAATTGATGGTTACCGGATTCCTTGGAGTCCACAGGAAGGCAAATATACCTTCTGGAGTGAAGAAATACTGATGGGAGATATGATCGACTTTGCAGGCGATCAGGCGTACGACCGACAGACGCAGACGAAAATTCCTATTTTCTACAATAAATATGCAAAATTAAAACCGGGTCGAATATTTCCGGTGAAGAAAGTTAACGAGATTGGTCAAGTGGCAAAAATGAAAGGCTACGTCGCAGAAGTCGCCCTGACTTTTAAGGAGCCACTAACTTACGAAGAGATTAATCGTAAGCTCCCTGATAAGATCAAAGGTAATTGGTATTGGTTTGGAATGGGAACTTCAAAAGAGTTGTGTGCATACAACAATCAATATCTAGGATTTCAGGTGAATCGGCATAACCGCTTAAAAGGAGATTACCGAGATGGCGTCGAGATGATCAAGTCCAATCCGAAAGTAAATCTTGGCGAATTCAATTCATTTTCTTATTCGGATTATTTAAAAAATTATTTCAAGAAATATCCGACGATCGATAAAGCTAAATTTGCGGGCGTAATTATTACTGGCAAAAGCGAAAACTTTGCGCCTTTGGTTGGAGCATCTTGGATTTATGCAAGTTCAGTGGGCGCAACGATCAAAACCGTACCCTATATTGAGCCGAAATATTGAGCAGTAAAAAAACAGACAATTTCTTTATGGATGAAAATACGGTAGAATAGAGACAGTATAAAATAAAGGAGTTCTACCATGCACAAAGAAGATTACATCTCCTCTTTAGCGCTAACTCCCCACCAAGAAGGGGGCTGGTTTCGCCAGATTTATGATAGTGATGAGAAGTTTTTTGATGAGAGTAGTAAAGCCGATCGATATTATTACACTTCGATTTATTTCTTGTTGGACGACCAAAGTTGTTCCCATTTCCATCGTCTAAACCATGATGAGCTGTGGTATTACCACGATGGGGCGTCGATCACAATTCACTGCATCGCGCCAAACGGTGATTATAGCGCAGTAAAACTTGGCAAAAATCTGTCTGCAGGAGAGGTCATGCAGTTTAAAGTACCAAAAGAGACAATTTTTGCCTCTGAGGTCAATCAGCCAGATTCGTTTTGTCTGGTCAGCTGCGTTGTTTCGCCGGGATTTGATTACCATGACTTTGAATTGATGCACAAATCTTCACTATTAGAAAAATATCCGAAATTTACAGAAATTATTGACCGATTAGCGGTATCTTAGGAGAATTATGAAAAAGAAAAAAGTTTTAATTATCAGTGCTATAGTTGTTGCGGTGGCAGTAATTGCGTTTGTTGGCATTAACCGCATGAATCGCAGTAAGGCGATGGAAGCGAAAATGATGGAGCAGTCAGGATATGAGACCTACAAAGTGACAAACGTTCCAGATCTTTCGATGAGTGGCAAAATTGTCGCTGGCAAAACCCAAGCGTTGATGTCGCCTAATGGCAAATTAGACCAGTTAAATGTTAAAGACGGTCAGGAAGTTACTAACGGCACGGTGTTGCTTACGGTGACTGATACTTCGGTGCAAGATAATATTAATAATCAAAAAAGTGTAGTAGCTAAAGCTAACCGGATGGTGACTAGTGCCAATAACGCTTTAAAGAGTGCGCAGCAAAGCTATAACCAAGCTGACGAAGAGAGTAAACCAAGCCTTAAAGATGCGGTGAGCAAGGCGCAGCAAGACGTGAATGACGCTAACACCGATTTGAATGAAGAAAATAGTAAGCTAACGGAGCTCCAGAATAAATTGCATGCTAATTTGAATGCACCGTTTGACGGAATTGTTTCAGTTGATAATAATTCCAAAGACGGAGTACCAGCGATCACGATGAATTCGAAGCAAAAAGTGCTGCAGGCAAGCGTTTCTGAGTATGATTATCCGAAGGTTCACGTTGGTGATTCGATTGAAATTACGGGTGTTGACGGCTCACCAAGTCAGAAAACCACAATTACTAAAATCAATCAGGTTCCAAGTAACCAAGGAAAAGGAACCGCATATTATTCATTTTCCGCTGATGTGAACGATGAATTTTTGTACGGACAAAGTGTTAAATTGAAGATCGCCCAAAAAGGCTTAAAGATTCCAGAAAGTGCAGTTCACAATGGCTCCATCTTTAAAGTCGTTCATGGCAAAGCACGCAAAATCAAGGCTGATGTGAGCAAATCAGGCGATGTTTTTCTGGTGAATTCAGGTGTTGCTAAGGGCGAAGTTATTGTAGCAAACCCAGATGACAAATTAAAAGATGGCGAGAATGTGAATGATTAATTTGTCGTCAGTTAATAAAACCTATAAGCAAGGAAGCGAAAATTATCAAGTTCTCTTCGATATCAATCTAAAGATTGCTCAAGGTGAATTTGTGGCGATTATGGGTCCGTCGGGTTCTGGCAAGTCGACTTTAATTGATATTATCGGTTTTTTAGATCAAAAATTCGAAGGCAAATACACCTTTGATAACGTAGTTGTCAGCAATTTAAACCGGCGTGAGCATGCTAAATTGCGTAATCGCTCCGTGGGATTTGTGTTCCAGAATTTTAAGCTGATTAATAATCAGAATGTGGGCGAAAATGTTGGATTGCCGCTGCTTTATTCCGGAGCTAAAAGACGCGATATTATGGCGCGGGTAAACGAGGTCTTAGACCAAGTGGGCCTTGAAGGTAGTTATCGCAAAATGCCGAAAAATCTTTCCGGTGGTCAACAGCAAAGAGTAGCAATTGCGCGTGCGATCGTTTCGAAGCCGAGTTTTTTGGTGGCAGATGAACCAACGGGTGCGCTTGATTCAGCAACTTCCAAAGAAATTATGAAACTTTTTAAAGAATTAAATCAAAGTGGGACGACTGTAATCATGGTAACTCACGACGAGAAAGTCGCTAATCAAGCTAATAGACTGGTCAAAATTTTAGATGGTCGAATTCAAAGCGATTCGGAGGTGGAACATGCGAATTCGTGAATTATTTGTTAGTGCTCTGCGCTCCTTGTGGTCAAATAAGCGGCGAAGCATTTTGACGATGCTTGGAATTGTGATCGGAATTGCTGCGGTAATCACGATTTTGTCATTGGGTGATGGCGTTAGAGTTGAAACGCTCAAAAGCTTGCAGGCCGATAGCTCTGGTCAGCAGTCATCAGAGATCCGCTTCATGTCTAATGAAGACGGCGGGGGCGGCGGAGTGACCTCAGACGGAATGATGCTCCCTGCTCCGAGTTCCAATTCGAAAGTATCGGGTTTCAATGACAACGATGTTAGTAAGGCTGAAGAAAATCCGAAAGTCGCCAAAGTGAAGCTCCAATCTGATGATGACGGGTTTATCAATAGCCAAGGCAACATCAATAGCAAAAGTGAAAGTTTTCATGTTTATTTAACTAAAAAGGCTAATCACGATCATCTGGTTGCAGGACGTGGAATCAGCAAATCCGATATTTTGGCCAACAATCCAGTGGCCTTGGTGGATCAGTACACAGCTAAGAAAGCTTATCGGACGATCAATAATGCCCTCAACGCAGGGATTGAGCTAAACGGGATTAATTACACGATCGTTGGGATAATTAGAGATGATGCCACTCACGGTGAGTATCAGCAATATCAAATTGCCGTGCCGCGCCAAGTTTATATGAATAATAGCGGAATTGTGCCGAAGAACACCATGAAAATAACTTTTGTTAAAGGGGCAGATGTATCTAAGGAAACGAAGAAGATTGCTGAACACCTTAATTCTAAGGGTTCACAGCATAATAGTGGCAGTTATGAGTATATGGATATGTCTGAAATGCTCAAAGGTATCAGTGATACCATCCAGATGATTACTTTGTTTGTTGTGGCAATTGCTGGAATCTCTCTTTTCATCGCTGGCATCGGAGTTATGAATATGATGTATATTTCGGTTAGTGAGCGGACTCAGGAAATCGGGATCCGGATGGCGGTGGGAGCAAACCAACGCCAGATTCTGTGGCAGTTTTTGATTGAAGCAATTGCTTTAACTTTGACAGGGGGTGTGATCGGCTATCTTGCAGGAATTGGGCTGGCCCAGGCGATCTCGTCGTTCTTGCCGTTTAAAGCGACCGTGACGCTCTCGACGTTCTTATTGGCATTTGGGACTTCAACGATTATTGGCTTGATCTTCGGGATTCTGCCCGCAAAGACCGCCAGCAGGAAGAACTTAATTGAGATTCTTCGCTAGATTAAATATCTCAAAAATGATATAATAAGTATGTAAAAAGGGTGTCCCCATACCACAGTTGGGCTTGTAAAAGATTAAAAGGAGTGGTGACACTCTTTTTTTTTATAAAAGAGGTGTGGATTGAATTTATATACGATTTCTGATGAATACATTTCGTATGCGCATAAGATCGAACCAAAAGTAGCTCTTCAGGAAAATTACCTAGGTGATCGGGATTATTGCGGCATCGTTATTAAGCAAGGCAAGTTTAATTACTATGCCCCGTTGTCAAGCTACAGTGCCAAAAAAGAACTCAAAATGAAAAAACGAAATCGAATAATTATAAGAATCTTTGAAAAAGAGAATCTTAATAATCGATTGGGTTATGTCTTGCTAAATAACATGCTTCCGGTTCCCTTGAGCGAATTAAGTCGAGTTCAAATAACTATGAGTAAAGGGACACCTAAAGAATATTATTGCTAAACGAGTATATTTTTCTGTCAGATCCATCAGTAAATCAGAGGATTATTAACAAGGCGGAGACTGTATATCGTAAGAAAACCATTGATAAAGATGACTATTATGATTTGTTTTGTAATGATTTTAAATTATTAGAACGAGAATTAGCAAATTTTAAGAGGTAGAAACTAATTTTGGCTATTGTCTGCTTCTTCCTGTGCTTTAAGTCCTTCCTCGATGAGCTCCTGCACGTCGTCTCTTGGCTCAATTTGCCATGTGACCGTGTGATTATCGTAACTAGAAGTCCAAGTCTGGAATTCAATCTGGTTGTTCTTGATCAAAAAAGGAATCGGCGTCTTCTCGCCCCAGTCGATTGTGATCGCTTGATTGGAAACCTCATATTTCTCGTCGTGTGGGAAAAAATATCGCGGAACCCCTTTAACCGTGACAGTATTTGCATCTTTGAAGTAGAGAATCTTCGTTCTGTCGTGAAAAAGATTTTGCGGCGCAACCCCTGAGTTCATGGCTTGAGTAGCGTCTTCGCCATCAAAAAGCTTCGCGCTGATTTGAAATCCATGACCAATGATTGCTTTTTTGACTAAATCGGGTGTTGATGGCTCCTCTTTAGATGGATTGACGATAGGGCTCAGGCGGTCACTAAAAAGGGCATAACAAACAACTGCGATAATTGCAATAATCAACATGGTCAAAATATTTTCCCACCTTCGAATTGAACGCACTGCCAGATACGATTCGCGCCAGTGGGGATCGTCTTTGCGATCTTTATAAAATTGATAAGTGTGATGAGTCCCTGTTCGGTCATTTGAATACAATCGCGCCATTATTTTCTCCTTAATATTAGTTTAATAACTTATGCGAAAAATTCAAGCTGGGGGTTGTAATTTGTTGGACAATCCGATAACCTGTTATTAGGAACAGATCACGATTAAGAAGGGATCAAAATCGATGGGGAAAATATTCGTAAATCAGAACAACGCAAAGACTTCTTTAGTAGCTTGTTATTTGACAAAGGCACTTCGCTTAGGGGTGCCTTTGTCAGTTAACGAGCTTTTTTTATCAGCATAGAACGATTGAAAGGAGGAAATTAAAATATTTTCGTCCTCTAGAATATAAATTTCAGCCAAGAATTTTATAGTCTAGAAGAAGTAAAAGGAGTCCAAATTTTACAAACGAAGATTAGCTGGTGAAAGCTCGTTGACAAGTAAAAGGAGGACAGAATGTTAGAAATTAAACATATTAAGGTTTATTACAATGACGTTGTGGCGTTGGATGATATCTCGCTTTCCGTAGCAGACCAGGCTATCACTGGCATCATCGGCCCCAACGGCGCGGGTAAGTCGACCTTACTTAAATCAATTTTGAATATTATCCCGCATCAGGGAGAGGCTTTAATTAACGGCAAAAACAGTAAAGAAAGTTTGAGAGATATTGCCTACGTCGAACAAAAAACTGATATTGACAGTACTTTTCCGATCAAAGTACGCGAATGTGTTTCGTTGGGCACTTATGCTCAGATGAAAATTTTTCAGAAAACAACACGTAAAGAATGGGAAAAAGTGACGGCAGCTTTGGAAAAAGTCAACCTAGCGGATTATGCTGAACGTCAAATTGGTGAGTTGTCAGGTGGACAGTTTCAGCGAGTGCTGCTAGCGAGGTGTTTAGCGCAAGAGGCAGATTATATCTTCTTAGATGAACCATTTGTTGGAATCGATTCAGTTAGTGAAAAGATTATTATGGATGCCTTACTTGATTTGAAAGCCCAGGGCAAGACCATTTTGATTGTGCATCATGATTTAAGCAAGGTCAGACAGTATTTCGATCAACTGATCATTTTAAATCAGCGCTTAATTGCCAATGGTCCAGTTGATGCGGTCTTTGATGAAACGAATCTCAAGGCCGCTTATGGCGACAGTATTTTTGTTTAAGGGGGCAATAATATGATTCAGAATTTTATTAATGGATTGTCAGAATTTCATTTCTTACAAAATGCACTCGTTACCGCAGTAGTTATTGGAGTTGTTTCAGGCGCCGTCGGTTGTTTTATTATTTTGCGAGGGATGTCTTTGATGGGAGACGCGATTTCTCACGCGGTTTTGCCAGGAGTTGCCATTTCTTACATTATGGGCATAAATTTTTTCATTGGAGCCATTTTATTCGGGCTGCTAGCTTCCGTGCTCATCACGTTCATTCAAAATAATAGCATCGTTAAAGGAGATACGGCGATCGGGATTACCTTCAGCTCATTTCTGGCTTTAGGGGTCATTTTAATTGGCGTGGCGAACAGCTCAACTGATTTGTTTCACATTTTATTTGGGAATATTTTGGCCGTGCAAGACATCGATAAATGGATTACCCTGGGAGTTTCAGCAGTTGTCATTTTAATCATAATTTTATTTTTTAAGGAATTGCTGATCACGTCATTTGACCCAATTATGGCAAAATCTATGGGCATGAAAGTTAACTTTTATCATTATTTGCTGATGATCTTGTTAACTTTGGTCGCAGTAACTGCGATGCAGAGCGTGGGGACCATCTTAATCGTGGCAATGCTGATCACCCCAGCGGCCACCGCTTATTTATACGCCAATAGTTTGAAAACAATGATCTTCATATCGTCACTTTTGGGCGCGTTTTCCTCGGTCTTAGGTTTATTTATTGGCTACAGTTTCAATATTGCAGCCGGCTCTAGCATCGTCTTGACCTCAGCGGTCATCTTCGCAATTAGTTTTCTCATTTCACCGAAACAGAACTTCTTTAATAGAAAGGGTAAGAAAACAGCATGAAACAAATGAAAAAAATTATACTTGGGCTCGCTTTACTTCTCAGCGTGTGGACTCTCGGCGCTTGTTCTAACAACAAAAACAGCCAACCAGCCAAAAATGAAAAATTGAAAGTTGTTGTCACTAATTCCATCATTGCGGATATTACCAAAAATATTGCCAAGGACAAAATTACACTTCACAGCATTGTGCCAGTCGGCAAGGATCCGCACGAGTATGAGCCGTTGCCTGAAGATGTGCAGAAAACTTCGCGGGCTGATTTGATTTTCTATAATGGAATCAATCTCGAAACCGGTGGTAATGCTTGGTTCAGCAAGTTGGTCAAAAACGCTAACAAGAAGGAAAACGAGGATTATTTTGCCACGACTAAAGGTGTCAAGGTGATTTACTTGGAAGGCCAAGAAGGAAAAGGCAAGGAAGATCCTCATGCCTGGCTTAATTTAGAAAATGGAGTCATTTACGCCAAAAACATCGAAAAGCAATTGGCGAAGAAGGATCCGAAGAATAAAGATTTTTATGCCAAAAACTTGGAGAGCTATGTCAAGAAGCTGGAGGCTTTAGATCAGGAGGCGAAGTCGAAGTTTGCCTCGATCCCGAAGGAGAAGAAATTAATCGTTACAAGTGAAGGATGTTTCAAATATTTCTCAAAGGCTTACGGCATTCCGGCTGCTTACATCTGGGAGATCAACACTGAAGAGGAAGGCACGCCTGATCAGATCAAGGATTTGGTTGCCAAATTGCGCACGACGAAGGTGCCGTCACTTTTCGTTGAGAGCAGTGTCGACGATCGGCCGATGAAGACAATTTCTAAGGATACCAATATTCCGATCTATTCGACGATTTTCACCGATTCAGTTGCTAAGAAGGGCCAGAACGGAGACAGCTATTATTCGATGATGAAATGGAATCTCGACAAAATTGCTGAGGGTTTGGCTAAATAACGGGTTGAAAGTATTAGTAAATTGATTTAGGATGATATCTAAGACAATATTTGTCAGTAATGGCGCTGTGTTGCTTAATAGTGCACAGTATAGGAAGGAGTGCCCGAAAAAGGCGCTTCTTTTAATTTTATAGGTTTATGTTTGTATTTATCTTAATCATCGTATATACTTAATATACACTAAAATACGTTTGGAGGATTTAATGAAAGTCAAAACAAGAATTGTTGGAAATTCAAAAACTGTAACGATCCCAAAGGCTTTTAACGTGGCAAAGGATACGGAATTTACGGTAAAACAATTAAAAAACGGTTCGATAATATATACACCTGTTCATATTCATCGAAATCCGTTTGAAGGCGATTGGTTTAATGAAGATTTAAGACAGATTGATGTAACAGATGGAGAGGAAATTTTAGATAGTGAGTGGAGTTGAATATACTCCTCAAAAGGGTGATATTGTTAGAATTAACTTTAGTCCGAGTAGTGGTCAAGAAATAAAAAAATATCGTCCAGCTCTAGTAATTAGTAATGCTAAATATAGTAAATTAACTGGTTTAGTATTGGTTTGTCCGATTACTCATGCTGAGAATAATCGTTTAATTAATTCGGGGTTATTTGTAGCTATTAAAAGCAAAAATATTAACGGATATGTTAACCCGCTTCAATTTCATACATTTGATTTTAGACGTCGGGGGATTGAACTAGTGGGTCATGTGAGTTCTAAATTGTTATCGAGTGTAATAGAAGTTATAGATGATGTTGTTCACGGAGAATGATCAAATCCCGTATTTTTTTGATTTTATAGATAAAATTTGTTTTTTAACTAACAAAAAAGGCGCCTTCACAGGCGCCTTTTTAGTACACATCATTAAGACCAGATATTGCTCCGAGCCAACGCTGTTTTGACCAACTCTGGCTTTGGCGGTTTCGTTAGAAGCCGTAAGTCCAATACAACCCATTGCCCCAATTCGTTTAAGGCGGGGAACTCTTTGACATTAACCTTTAACAGTCGGCGTTATTTTTCTTTGCGAAATGATTTTGTGAATAACGAAATTAGTAGTGCGATTACCAAGAGGACGATCGGCAAAAGAAGTGCCGTGTGAACGCCGTCGGTAAATATTGCTTGCTTACTTGAAGCGTGGCTGTTGGTGCGTCCGATAACGAGGAAACTAGTTGCTAGGGCAGTACAAATTGCCCCAACGATCTGTTCCATCGTGTTCAAAATCGTGCTTCCATCTCCAGACTCTGGACCTTTCAAGGCGTTTAGCGCATGCGTTTGAGCAGGCGTCATCGCAAGAGGACAACCGATCATCATGATTACGTGGGCAGCAATTATTATGCCAATGTTAGTTTGGGCATTACTAATAAGAAGCATCCAAGCGCCGATCAAGGCGAGCAGGAAGCCAAGGCGTGTGAGCCACTTGGCTCCGAAATTATCGAATAAGCGCCCAGCAACAACTGAAACGATAGCGTTCATTAATCCGCCAGGCAGCATAATCATTCCCGTGAGGGCAACGGCGATGCCCAGACCGTTTTGCAGATACATCGGCAAGATGTACATTGCAGAGAGAATGATCCCAAAGTCAAGCATCACCATCAGTGCTCCGTCGCGAAAAGCGGGATTAGCAAAAATCTTCAGATTCAAAATTGGTTCGCTCAAATGAACTTGGCGGTAGCCGTAAATCCCAAGTGCTGCGATTGCAACGACGAAAAGTCCGAGAACTAGCGGCGATGCCCAACCATGATCACTTGCGAAGCTGACTGCCATGACGACGCTCGCAAAACCAATCACACTTGTTACGACTGAAAGAAGATCAACTTTTTGCTTGGTTAATTCGCCAACATTTTCAAGCGAACTCAGAGCAAAAATAAGCGCAATCACAAGAAATGGAACGAAAGACCAGAAAATCCAGTGCCAAGATAGCTTGGCGAGGATGAGACCAGTTAAAGTGGGACCAATTGCAGGGGCGAACATGATAACGAGCGCACACATTCCCATCGCAGTTCCGAGTTTTGAAGGCGGGAATACTTGCATTGCAACGGTAAACATTAAAGGCAACAGAAGGCCAGTTGCGATTCCTTGAACCATTCGGCCGATCAATAAAATGGTGAAATTAGGGGATAGAGCGGAAATTACGGAGCCGACAATAAAGTCGCACAAGCCAAAAATCACGATTTGGCGCGTGGTGAACCATTTGGTCAGAAGGCTATTTAGCGGTAAAATAACACCAATGATCAACATATAACCAGTGACGAGCCACTGGACGGTTCCGTTGGAGACATTTAGGTGTTCCATTAATTGGGGTAAAGCAATGTTAAGTGAAGTTTCACTAAACATGCCGACGAATACGCCGACGAGCATGCTTGCCATGGCGAGCGCCGGATGTTTAATAACAACTCTTGGTTTGTCAGCACTAACGGCTGGATTTTCATTCATATAAATTAAGACCTACTTCTAAAATTTTTTCAACAGTAGGTTACCTTATCAAAAATTTTCATTTTTCGTAAGTTTTTTCTGAAAATAATTAAATCATTTAGGAGGTTGTCAAGATGTTTTGTCCCGAAGAATTAACCAAACTCAAGATCCGTTTGGATACATTTCGTCCTTTGTCTAGAGCAGAGGTAATTCAGCTTGAAAAAAACGTTAGAATTGAGCATGTTTGGTCTTCGGCGGCTCTAGAAGGCAATACCTTGAGTAGATCAGAAACAGCGTCTATTGTTGAAAGCGGCTTGGGAGCTACAATCCATGGAAAAACAATTCGTGTAACGTTAGAAATTCTGGATCTAAATGAAGCGTATAGTTATATGCAGGATTTAGCCGATCGCAAGCAGCCTTTAACATTAAAGTTAATTCGAGATTTAAATCGACTTGTAACACTTCAAAGCGCTTCTGAAAAATCCGAAGCAGGCGTTTTTCGACAGATTGAAGGGTCTAGCTGAACATCCATACATTTCTCCTTTTATGATCGATGAGCAAATGGATGAACTAATAAAATGGAGCAAAGAAGTGCAATTGCAGTTGCATCCAGTTCAATATGTCGCTGAGCTGCATCAAAGGTTTGTGACGATTCATCCCTTTATTGATGGTAACGGGCGAACTGCACGGCTATTACTAAACTTTGCTTTGACTCAAGCTGGATATCCAGTAATTAGTGTTAGTCCCACTCCCGCCAAACGAGAAAAGTATCTAAATGCTTTGGAAGAGGCTAGAAATGGCAAACCCGATAAATTTCGAAATTTTATTTCTTCGATTGTTAAGTTTGCAATTGTATCAGAAACATTTAGAAGATGCGGGAAAATAGAATTGTAAAATCATTTTTTGCCTTTTAATTTTTGATATTTGATCTCATTTTTAAAAATTAACCATTATAATTAAAATAGGTATATTGTATTTTGCGAAGAAAACATGGGAGAAAATTTTAAAAAATGACATTTGTTCCAAAGAGAAAAAGAAGACTGCACGGATTGCCGAAGGTATTCTTGTATTCGACAACGTTATTATCGGTAGTTGGAGGATACGCGGCGCCAGCAGTTAATGTTTTGGCGGACGCGCAGGAGGCACCCAAGCCAATCGATAACCAACAGCCAAAAACAGAGGCAGCTCCACAGCTCAAAGGCCACGGAATAACTCCCCGTTCGGACTACACTTATCAAGTGAAGTATTATAACTTTGTCGATAATTCTTATGTGGGTGACGGCACGGCTACGACTCCATTGGGACCAGGAGGATCGACGGACTATCGAGATATTAGATGGACATTTCCGACTGAGACAGATTTAATGGGAAACGTCGGGCTTTGTCAATTGCCAAACAGTGTGACGACGCCTTTTAGTGCGCTCGTTAGAAAGTATAAAATGGACTTCCACTTTACTTGCGTTAATGCAGATGGAAGTCCTTTAAAGGATCGGCAAGGAAATGTTATACCAGTCGCTGATACCAAATTTGATCATATTTTGGAGTTCTCTCCTTCAAAATCGACCTATATAACAAGAGATGACTTGCCAGCGCATTTGAAGGCACGCTACCAAGTTGCTAATACTTTTAAGTATGATGCTTTAGCTAAGGGCAAAGGGCTCGACCAGACAATTAAGTTGCAGCAGGAATACAGCAACATCATCACATTCCAAGATATGTATACGGGACTAGATTTGCCCAATCCTGTAACGATTTGGGGCTTTGCCTCTGATCCGCAAATTGATTTGACCAACCCTAATTTGGTACCGGCAGGTTATGAAATAGCGCATGACAATTTCAAAAAGGTTACCATTACTAACACTAATGATTATCCAAAACGTGTTTACGTCCGCAAATTGATTACGAATCAAGTTCAGTTTGTTGATGTGAACGACTCTAACCGGGCAATTGGTGCTTCGCAGCAGGTGACGGGACCGCAAGGTAAAGATATCACTTCTGATAAGCTGTCCACTCAGCCAGAACATTACGGATATCGCTATCAAAATGGAAGTTTTCCAACTGGCAAAACTTTTGATCCTAGTGTATCGCAAATTCCAATCAATGTGGTGTTTGATCACAATATTACTAATCATATCCAATTTGTAACTCAGGCGAATCCCAACACTCCGGTGGCGCCAGCGACTGACATTCAAGGTCAGTTTGGCAAGCCAGTGACCCAAACGATCACTGCGCCGACGGGTTATCATTTGGTGACGCCAAATATCCAAAATAGCCTGAGATATTTAGCTGATGGGGAAAATATTAAAGTCTACGTTCAAGAAAATACGCAGGCGACTAATCATATCCAGTTTGTGGATAATGATGATCCGACGGTCAAAATTGGTCCATTGCAGGAAGTTCAAGGAATAGATGGGACTGCGATTCCAGCAAGTCAACTGAGTCATACTCCAAGCGAGTACGGTTACCGCTACGTTGGCGGTTCTTTTCCGTCGAATCTGAACTACGACAGCGTAAATGATGAACTTACCGTTCGAGTTGAGTACGATCATGACGTTACCAATCATGTTCATTTTGTCGATCAAGCTAATCCAGGCGACACTTTTGATACGTCGAAGACGGTTCAGGGCAAATACAAGACGAACGTTCCAGTGAGCACTATTAGCCTGCCTGCTGGGTATGAGCTTGACACTGGGAAGCCAACGCCGAAATTTGTCGCTGATAATGGCACCGTTGATGTTTATATCAAAAAATCTATTTTCACCAATGTTATTGATTTTACTTTGAATGGGGCGCCACTGCCACTTGTTTCCTCCCAGTCGGTCCAAGGTGCGCTCAATGATCCAATTACTATTGATCCAAACTGGATTCCGGGCACCTATGAGCTAAACGGGACGCCGAATTTGCGCATTATTGGAACTAATGGTCAGCATCAAACCGTTGATTTGAAATTGAAAACCCCGAATTCTCCGACGGTCACCAATAACATTAAATACGTTGACGAGGATGGCAATCAGATTGGCAGCAATGTGTCGATTCAAGGGACACTTGGCTCGACGATCCCTGGGATGACTTTGATCAACAATATTCCTGATTCGCATTATGAACTGGCAAATGGTCAAGGCAACCTCTCGATGGGAGCAAACGGGACGACGATCACCGTTAATCTTCAAGGCAAAACTTATAACAACACTGTTAGCTATATTAACGTCGCAGACAACACGCAAGTGGGGACTTCGGTTGCGATTTCGGGTCGTTACAAGCGAAGTGTGACCCAGCCGATTCAGGCTCCGACAGGCTATCATCTGCAAAATCAAAATATTGCCAGTACGCTGAAATACGGGGCAGAAGGCTATGAACACAAGATTAACGTGGTGGAAGATCAGATCACTTACACCAATATCATTGACTTCACGCTTTATGGCAATCCGACAAATATCGCAAGCAGCCAGACGGTCACAGGTTTAGTCAACTCAGCGATTACGATCGACCCAGCCTGGATTCCAAATGGCTATGAGATCAGAGGACCTATTCCGGCGCTAAGAATTGTCGGCTCAAATAATGTCCACCAAGTAATTGATTTGAAAAAGAAACCACCGGTTTCTGCAGCCGTTTCTAATATCATCAAATACGTTGATCCAAATGGTAATCAAGTTGGCGCAACAACGACAATCAACGGGCTATCAGGTTCAGTTATTCCAGCCAGCACTTTAGCTAGGTATATCCCTGATTCACATTATGAATTGGCAAGCAACCAAGGTGATGCCTTATTGGGAGCCGATGGCACAACGATTACGGTGCACGTGCAGGGCAGAACATATAACAACACAATTAGTTATATTGATGCCGCGACTAATAGAAAGGTTGGTTCTTCAACACCAGTAACAGGCCGTTATAAAGAGAGCGTAACGCAGACGATCCAGTCGCCGAGCGGGTATCATTTACAAAATGCAAACATCCAGAGCACTCTCACTTACGGTGTTGAGAATTTTGATATTAAAGTACCGGTGGTTGCTGACAATGCGCCACAGCCAAATCCGCCGCGCGATCGCAATTATATTCAGTTTGTAGTGAACGGACTTTATTATGGTAACAAAATAACGATTAACGGTCGGACTGGTGATAGCATTGACTTGCGTTCATATTTGCCGAGCGGTTACGAGTTGGAAGCGGGAGTTAATCCAATTGTTACTTTTGGGTTAAATGGGGCAAACCACTTCATTAACATTAAGAGGAAGGCGCCAGCTCCAGTGCCAAGTCCAAGTCCAAGTCCGTCGCCAAGCCCAACTCCTAGTCCAAGCCCGGTTCAAATTGTTAATTATATCCAGTTCACTTATAACGGAATTAACATCGGCGAGAAGATTCGAGTGAGTGCTCAAGCGGGTGGTCGGATTGATCTGCGCTCGATTTTGCCGGATGGCTATGAATTAGAAGACGGTGCTGATCCGTTTGTGACAGTCGGTCTTGACGGGAGCATTAAATACGTTCCAATTAAGAAGAAAGTAGCGCCTGCCATCGTGAACTATGTCCAGTTTACGGTTGATGGCACTAATTTGGGAACGCAAAATAAGATCGCTGGCAGTTTAGGAAGCACGGTTGACATTGCGTCCTTGATTCCAACAGGTTACGAGCTGGTCGACTCTAAGCAGGAGATCACAATTGCTGCAGATGGAACCGTTCATAAAGTAGCGCTGAAGAAAATCGCACCAGCGCAGGTTACTAACTTCGTCCAGTTCACAGTCGATGGCTTAAATCTGGGCGAGGCGAAAACTTTTAGCGGGGCACTTGGCAGCTCACTTGATTTCAAGTCAATGATTCCGGCGGGCTACGAGCTTGTTGACCCTGCTGCAATGCTTAAATTTGGCTTGGATCAGACTACTCACAGCGTAGCTTTGAAGAAAGTTGCTGCTGCCTCAGTTGATAATTATGTCCAGTTTACAATTGACGGGAAAAATTATAGCGTAGTAATCAAACGGACCGGCGCAATTGGCGATCCGATTGATATTACTCCTTGGATCCCAGCGGGCTACGAGCTGGCGGTGAAGGGAACTAAGATTAGTTTTGCAGCCGATGGAACAATTCATGAAGTGGCGATTGTGAAGGCGGCAACCCCAGAACCTGTAGCTTCAACGGTCACCAATTATATTCAGTTCATTGCAGATGGAGTGAGTTTGGGTGATCCAGTTGCAGTTGAAGGCGAAACGGGAACGACCGTTGATCTAGCAGCGTTAATTCCGACAGGTTATACGCTCGCCGATCCTGCGGGAACAATTATTATGGGTCTCGATCAGGTGACACATCAAGTAGAACTTAAGAAAATTGTCACTGATCCTGTGACGGTCACGCGGGTAGCGAAGCCTTATTCTAAGGTCGGGACTGCAACCAAATATGGCACTTTGCCACAGCTTGGCTCCAGCAAAGTAAACACAGTTCCACTTGGATTAATGAGCGTCGCCAGTGCAGGAGCATCGGCAGTGTGGCTCTCATCTAAGAAAAGAGCAAACAAGAAAAATTTAGCTTCCAAGAGATCTGTCGGAAGTAAATAAAAATAATCCTCCTGAAAATTCAGGGGGATTATTTAAATTGCTATGTAAACATTTGTACGATAGAATATAAAGTGTCGTAGATTTTGGAAGTTCATCACCCCTCAATGAAACCCAAAAACGGAGGTGATTGAACATGACAATTTTGAAACGGAGGAACGGCGCGCTGGAAACAGCGTCGATTATCGTGGCTGTAGGCATCTTGATCTTAAGAGTTGCTAAAGCATATGCGATAATCAAAAAAGCTAACCGCAAAGGTTAGCTCAACACCGTTCTTCCAAACTACGATTGAAGTCATTGGGATCGCCCTCCCGATGGCTTCTTTTCAATTTCAAGATAATTCTAACATTTAAGACGTGCGATTGCAAGCAGAACGTTTGTACGGTAGAATATAAAGTATCGTAGATTTTGGAAGTTCATCACCTCTCAATTAATCAAACAAACGGAGGTGATTGAACATGACAATCTTGAAACGGAGGAACGGCTCGCTGGAAACAGCAGCGATTATCGTGGCTGTAGGCATCTTGATCTTAAGAGTTGCCAAAGCCTACGCAATAATCAAAAAAGCTAACCGCAAAGGTTAGCTGAGTATCGTTCTTCCAAACTACGATTGAAGTCATGGGGAGTACCGTCCCGATGGCTTCTTTTCAATTTCAAGATAATTCTAACATTTAATATGAGCGATTGCAAGTCGAACATTTGTAGCGTAGCTGTAGAAGAGTTACCAAAGCCTACGCAACAATCAAAAAAGCTAACCGCAAAGGTTAGCTAGGTTTCGTTCTTCCAAACTACGATTGAAATCATTGGAATGGAAGTTCCCACATTTCATTACCCCTCAATGAATAAAACAACCAAAAACGGAGGTGATTGAACATGACAATTTTGAAATAGCGTTCTTCCAAACTACAATCGAAGTCATTGGGGTCACCCTCCCGATGGCTTCTTTTCAACCTTAGAACAAGCATAACATTTAAGACGTGTGATTGCAATCTTGCGAATGGCAACAAAAAAACGCCCAATGGCGTTTTCGTTCAGACTTGGTTATTTGTCGTCAGATTTCTTTTCAAACTTATCTTTAACGTCATCAACCACATCTTCAACTTTATCTTTTGCTTCGGATAATTTATCTTTAGCTTTACCCATCAAGCCTTCAGCTTTGCCCTCAGCTTCTTTAGACTTGCCTTGAACCTTATCCTTAGCTGCATCAAACTTATCATCTAAACTCATTTCAAAAACTCCTTTCGTTTTCTTGCCTACATTATGCGCTAGAAGTAAAAAAAAAGCAAATTATTTCATTTACTTTTTTTTGTAGTAGATCGAGGCTTTGATTGAAAATGATATGAATTATAAGAGAGCCCTAATTAATAATGCTTTTAAGTTATATCCAGCAATAAAAAAGAAATATTTGCAGCTAACTTACTGAGGACAGATAATTTGGTTGTGAGGTAAAAAATGAAAAAAATATTTCTACTATTATTGACGTTCGCTATTTTGTGTTTGCCAGTTAGCTCGGTGCAAGCAGCGAAAAAGCAGAAGCAAGAGACGCCGATCGTGCTGACGATCAAAGGCCATCGGTATCGCGCAGAGCTCAATCAGAGCGTTCCCGCTAAGCAGTTATTGAAGCGCCTCCCTTTGAAGCTGAAATTTCAAGCGCCAGCGCCAGGCATTGATGAGAAAATTGCCGATTTAAAGAAGCCACTCAGCACCAAAGGAACTCCGGTTGGAGCTGATCCCAATCCAGGGGACATTGCTTATTGGTCGCCAGATTCACGGTTGGTCCTTTATTGGGGCGATGTGTCTTACTTTGACGGGATCCATTTGTTGGGCAAGTTTAAGAAGTCAGATCGGGCTAAAGCCATTAAAGCTTTGCGGCAACAAAAAGGTGATCTCACGGTGCGAATTGCTAAAGGTTAAGAAATTTAAACCTGCCGAATTTAATTTTTTCGGTAGGTTTATTTTTTATGTGGATCGAAATCTGATATATGTTAAACTGTAGAGTCAGAGTAATAATGTATTAAAAAATATTATGAACTGCACAAATAATAATGATTAAAGGAGATACTACCTTGAGTTTAAAAAATACGTTTGGAATCGGATTGTTGGGATTAACGTGCCCACTTGTTTTGATGAGCCAGCAGGTTAAAGCAGACAATGTAGCACCAGCTACAGAGGCAATTAGCAGTGAGGCAAAACCTCAGGATCTAAATAGAATTTCGATTGGAAATTTTGGAGCAAGTTTAATCAAAAGTGGTACTTGGGGAACTAGTAAATGGGATTATGTTCAAGATGGCAATGATTACGTCTTGAAATTTCATGCTGGAACTTTGGCCGAAGGATCAATTTGTAATATTAACTATAACGATGACAGGAGTAAGTTGACCCGAATTGAATTTGATAAAGACGTTGTGGCGGCCGAAGATTCTTCAAAATTATTTAATGGGTTAAGTAGATTAAAGAAGATTGATGGTTTAAATAATCTTGACACCACTAACGTAACTAGTATGGCAAGCATGTTTGCGGGTTGTGCCTCACTAACTACATTGGATCTAAGTAATTTTAAAACATCTAATGTTAGAAGAATGTCAGATATGTTTAGTGGTTGCCAAAGCTTGATGAGTTTGGACCTAAGTAGTTTTAACACTGCTAGAGTTTCAAATATGCATGGAATGTTTGCTTTTTGCTATTTTTTAGAGAATTTGTCTTTAAAGAATTTCAATACAACAAAAGTGGTTGATATGGCATATATGTTTCATAGATGTAATTATTTAACTGAATTAGACCTAAGCAGCTTTAACACATCAAATGTTACGAATATGGAATCGATGTTTTTTGACTGCAATACTTTAACTAGTCTAGATTTAAAGAGTTTTAAGCTTACTAAGTTAAACAATATGAGTTACATGTTTCGTGGATGCGATAATTTAACTAGTTTGGATATTCGAAACTTTGATAAAGCACTTAATTCTTTTGACAACATATTTGCGGGTGCAATTAATTTGAATCATATTGTTTTAGGCCCAAGAACACGTTGGGGAAGCAATGTATATTTGCCTGTTCCTGAAGTAGGGACTGAAATTCCGGGGACCGATAAGGTAGTAGCTTCTCAAACTTGGGTGGCAACTAAAGGGTATAGCAAAGGTAGTAAATACACTCCTCAACAATTGGTTTCTTTAACGGGTCGTGATCAAGTGACCACTTACGACTGGGATTCTGGATCAAATGATATCGAACCAGACTATTTGTATGAGTACAAAACAATCACAAGAACTATTAATCTTCACCAACCTGATTATTCGGTTAAGACCGACAAACAAGAGGCTAAGATTCAAAGAACAGTTTCGGTTAATCCGGATGGTTCTTTAGAACATGGCCCGTGGTCAACGAGTCAGTGGGAGCAATACAATGTTCCAGTGATTCCAGGTTATGAAGCGACACAAACTAGCGTTCCTGTTCAAACAATTAATGAATCAACCAACGACAGTTCAGTGGATGTTTACTACGATTTAATAGAACGATTGGTTTTGATTAAATATTTTAATGGGGATCAGCAAGTTGGCGAGCAAAGGTACGTTGGATATATCGATGACGTAATCATTCCTCGTTATCGTGCACCGCGCGGTTACGATATTATCAGTAACCCACAAGCGTTAATAACGGTTGATGGCACTAACAATCAAGTAATTAAAGTAAATGTTAAGCCACACACAAATTAAAATAGATAAATGAACTCTTGTACGTTAAACCTGCCGAATTTAATTTTTTCGGTAGGTTTATTTTTTATGTAGATCGAAATCCAATATATGTTAAACTATAGAGTCAGAGTAATAATGTATTAAAAATTATTATGAACTGCACAAATAATAATGATTAAAGGAGATACTACCTTGAGTTTAAAAAATACGTTTGGAATCGGATTGTTGGGATTAACGTGCCCACTTGTTTTGATGAGTCAGCAGGTTAAAGCAGACAATGTAGCACCAGCTACAGAGGCAATTAGCAGTGAGGCAAAACCTCAGGATCTAAATAGAATTTCGATTGGCAACTTTAAAGTAACCACGCTCAAAAGTGGCACTTGGGGAACCAGTAATTGGGAGTATGTTCAAGATGGCAATGATTATGTCTTGAAAATTCATGCGGGGACACTTCCTGAAGGGTCAATTAAGGATATTGACAGCAGTATCTATATGGCCGGACTTTCCAGAATTGAATTCGATACAGACGTTGTTGCGGCTGAAAATTCTTCAAATCTGTTTAGTGGGTTAAGTGGATTAAGGGAGATTGTGGGCCTAGATAACCTTGATACCACTAACGTTGACAATATGTCAGGCATGTTTAATGGCTGTTATTCATTAACAGATATGGATTTAAGCGATTTTAATACTACAAATGTCACTGATATGTCAAAGATGTTCTATGGTTGTGGTTCGTTAGTAGACATTGATGTTAGTAATTTTGACACTAGTAACGTTACATCAATGGTTAGCATGTTTGAAAATTGTGGTAATGCGTCCATTATTGATGTAAGTAATTTTAATACTAGTAAAGTTCGCGATATGTATGGAATGTTTTCTGGATGTGCTTCGTTGTCAAGTATCGATGTTACTGGCTTTAATACTGCTAGGGTTAGAGGTATGAGCAAAATGTTTTACAGATGTGCTTTGTTGTCAAGCATCGATGTAAGTAGTTTTAATACTGCTAAAGTATCAAGTATGTATGCAATGTTTTCTGGATGTTCAACTTTAGAAAATTTGTCTTTAAAGAATTTTAAGACTTCCAGAGTGACTGAACTTAGTGAAATGTTTTCAGGGTGTGTGTATTTAAGCGATTTGGATTTAAGCAGTTTTAATACTATAAACGTGACAAGTATGAATGGTATGTTTTCTAGGTGTTCATCATTGACTAAACTTAATTTAAGTAACTTTAACACAGTGAATGTAATAAATATGAATCAAATGTTTTATGGATGCAATTCACTAAGCAGCTTAGATCTTAGTTCTTTCAAGACTTTTAAGGTTAGGGACATGGATTATATGTTTTCCTCGTGTACATCTTTGACTAGCTTAGATTTAAGAAACTTCGACACCTCTAACGCCGTAAAGAAGGGAACTTTTTCTGGTACATGGAAACTCAATCATTTAGTTTTAGGTCCTAGAACTGATTTGGGTTACCCAGGTTCTTTACCAACCCCACCAAAAGGAACTAAAATTCCGGGAACCAACAAAGTTGTGACTTCGCAAAATTGGGTAGCAACCAGTGGCTACAGCCAGGGCAGCAAATATTCTTCTGTTCAGTTAGCTAATTTAACGGGTCGTGATCAGGTGACTACTTATGATTGGGATACTGAAATTGATAATAGCGAGATTACTAACAATATTGAGTACAAAACAATCACAAGAACGATCAATCTTCATCAACCCGATTACACGGTGAAAGCTGATAAGCAAGCGGTTAAGATTCAAAGAATCGTTACCAATAACGCTGACGGCACGACAACGTACGGTCCTTGGTCAACGAGTCAGTGGGATCAGTACAATGTTCCAGTGCTTCCAGGTTATGAGGCGACTCAAACCAGCATTCCTGCTCAAGCAATCGACGAATCGACCAGCGACATTGCGGTTGACATCTACTATGATGTAGTTCAAAGATTCGTCGCCGTTCAGTACTTCAATGGCGACCAAATGATTGAAGAACAGAAATATATGGGCTTTATCGATGACGTAATCATTCCTCGTTATCATGCGCCGCGCGGCTACGATATTATCGGCACGCCGCCAGCAACTATTACCATTGATGGCACTAACAATCAAGTAATTAAAGTAAATGTTAAGCCACACGCTGAATAAAATCGAAAACGCTGAACCTCAGCGTTTTTTTTTGAGCAAAAAAATAGACGTGCCAGCGTCTATCTTTACTCATATGAATAACTTTCTGTTATGGATTAATCCTAGAATAACTTTCAAAATCTGTCAACAACTTCTAAAACAGCTTTGCGCTTTGTTCATCGTAAGGACCATCGCCTTGGAAGGTGGCCCGTACCATAATTCGGTCAACCTCGCCCTCGGTTGGGGAGGCACAAGTGATCAGCGTCAGGGTGACTTCTCCTTTACTATCGTAAATCCAATTTACATCTGTCTTATTAATAATCTTCTTGTAGTACACCTTGTACTTATAAACACGCTTCATGTTAGTGAGGTAGATATAATCACCGTTGGAAACATTCTTAAGAGGAGAGAATAGTACGCCTTGGTTGGTCATGTAGTGACCCGCCAGTGCGTAATTGCCCTTGCCCATTTCTTGATCAGCTTTCATCGTGCCAGCGCCAAGCGACAAGTTATAATTGTCAAGCCCCTTTAGAACGGGCAGCTTCAAGCCGACAGAAGGAATCGACATCTTTCCGATTGTCGGCGCTTCTTGACCTTTGATCATCGTCATCGTGACGGTGCTGGCGCTGAGAGCTTTCACCTGCTTAAAATCATAGGTAGCCTTCGCATTCTTGGCTTTTTGAATTTGCTCACGATTTATTTTCTTCATTGTATTGTTGGTCATCTGTTCAATTGAGTACACTTTAAGTTGCTCATTAAAGATTAAGACCAAGCCCAAAATAAGCATTATAAAAATTAGGATATTAATAACCCAATTTAAGCGACGTCTTTTTTTTATCAATTTGTTTCTCCTATGCGCTTATTTTAACATAGAGATTATTAATCGCCGAGCAAGAATTCAAAAAGTTTTTTCTAATCGCTGCATTTTAACGTTGTTTGCTTTGTTCATCTTCCTTTAGAAAATTGGCGGCAGCGGGCAGTTTGATTCTTTCAGCCTTGAAGTGGCGCCGATTGCCAGCAAGTTGAATGCCATAACTCTGTCCCGCTTCAAATCTCGGGGAAATCAGAATGCGCTCTCGGGCATCGTCGTCATTTATTTGAAACACCGCAACTTCCCTTTCCTGTTCATCGAGCACTTTAACGAGCGTGCCAGGTTTCAAGTTGGCAGGCAGCCGAATCCCAGTCGCCACGTCGGATCGTTTCACTTCTTGCGGTCGATCAATGAAGAAAGTTTGACCCTGAACGCGAATGACGACGGGCATTTTGCTCACGGCGGACACGTTAATGGCGCTAAAAGTTGTTGCGCCAGTGAAAGTAATAATTGCACTAGTAATGGTTAAGATTCTCTTTAATGAGTTCATTTTCTAATTCCTCGCTATTAATTTTGTTGACTTAATCATCATAGCCAATAATTTCTAAGAAATAATGAACGAAAAAGTACGATCATTTAAATTTTCGGTGTTGAAAATCTAGGCATGGTAAAATAAAAGACAGAATTATGACCAAGAGAGGGTAAAAATGAGTAATTTGTTTGAAGTCGATCCGTGGCATTTAATAACGAATAAATGGGACGAAACTGGCGATTATCAAAAAGCTTTAACGCTTACTAATTCAGTGATGGAGCTTGATGGGAGCTTTGAAGAGCAGCCCACATTTGTGAAATTACAAAATATTTGGAACAGTCGAGCAGCTGATACAGCTTGCGGCTATGAAGGTTATCAGCCAGGATTTCTCGATCTTAAGAAAATTGAAATTTATTTGAACGACCAGCCGATCAATTGGCAGGAAGACGAGATTAGCGATTTTATAATTGATCTTGATCTGCATCAAGGGCTCTTGACTCGCTCATTCGTAGTAACTCGCAGTAATTTAAAAGTTCGGCTGCAGTTTGAGCGCTTCTTAAGCGTTGCGATGCCAGATTTATTGACTGAACGTGTCAAATTGGAAAATTTGGGTTCGAGACCAAGCGAAGTTGAGATTCATGCGAGCCTGGATTCTTATCAGAATGAAGCGACCGTCGACCCAGAGTGGGAGATCTTATCGACGACAACTGAGCGGTCAATGGGATCGATGCTCATGATCATGCGAGCTAATCAGTTTGGCACGCCACGCTTTATGGCGGGCGCGGAGGCACATCATTTGACGAGCTTGCGGGCAGTTGTCAATCCTGAATATTCAAATTATCGGGCAGAAAATTGGTTTCGAGGCACGCTCCAGCCAGCTGAGTCGACTTTCTTTGAGAAGCGAGTTGTTGTTGCCACGTCGCTTAAGTATTCGTCCGATCACGAAATCAGCGCACAATTGGCAGCACGCAGCAATGAGATGGACAACTTCGCTTTTGAAGATCTGCTGGCAATCAATGCCGATGCTTGGGCGAAAAAATATGAGAAAACCGATCTGGTGATCACCGGCAATGATCAGCTCCAACAAATTGTGCGGGCAGATAATTATCGGTTTTTGGCGAATTTGGCGGTTCTCACTCCGCAAAGTTGGCTAAATGATGCTTTTGTTGTGCCAGCCTTGTTAGAGACCGGTCAATCAGATGCAGCGCTTGAGCTATTAAACTTGCGAGCTAAGCAGCTGCCGCTTATGATGGAGAACGCCAAGTTGACTGGCTCAGTGGGTGCTTTCTTGCCTGAGGTGACCTTTGATGGGCACGAAAATTCGAGTGAACAGGCGCTATTTAGCGTTCATCGCAGCGCAGCACTGGTATTTGCGATCGCACAATATGTGAACTTTACAGATGATCAAGCGTGGCTTCAAAGCACGGGAAAAGAATTGTTGGTTGCGATCGCTAATTTCTGGCATTATCGTGCGCAGTACGCCGAGAATCGCCAGAAGTACGTGATCTTAAGTGTCACTGGACCAGACGAATATGAATTCAATGTCAACAATAATTGGCTGACCAATTACATGCTCCAGTGGGATTTGAATTATATCCTGGCGACGATTCCTGAGGAGTTCGATGAAGAATTGACCGCTGAGCTGCAGGATTTGGCAGCCAAGATTGAATTGCCTGAATCAGACAAAATCAAATTGCAGGACGACGGATTCAGCCAAAAAGATTTGAATCTGACAGCCGAGAAGCTTACGATCTTTGATCAGCCAGTTGAAGAGAAGTGGACGCTCGATCGCTTGGGACGTGCGCCAATTGCTGAGCAGCCGGATGTTTTCTGGGCGTTCTATTATGCACCACAGGGATTTAAAACGGCAGAAATTAAAGAAAATTATAATTTCTATCAGAAATATCTCGTGCACGCAACTGAAATTTCACGAAATTTAACAGCAATGACTGCTGCTTTGGCAGGAGAACTTGGGCAGTCAATCGAATTGCTACAAGCCAATAATGAGCACTTCGAGGCAATTACGATGAGTAAAGCAGCGTCGACACGCCTTGCGATCACGCACGGACTCTTAGGTCTAGCGGTTAAGGATGGCATGCTCGCACTGGAACCGCAACTGCCAGAGGAGCTGCTTAGTTATCAAGTCCCAGTGGTATTTCAAGGGCGAACGTTAGAAATCAGAGTAGAATCGAATTCTTGCACGATTTCTATTAAAGAGGGCGCAAATTTGACAATTTTATTTAATGGAAAAGAAGAATCCTTGTCTGACGGGGCTTTAGCTGAATTTCCACTCAAATAAATTCAAAAAACAAAAATTGTTTATTAAATTCTGGTTTAATAAATGAACTTTGGTTGTTATAATTTACTTGTGACAATAAATCAATGAGGGGAGGCACTCGATGATTTTCACTAAGAAAGCATCCATTAGAATGCGTAAGATCATTGTTGCTGGAACCCTGGTTTTTGGTTTAACCGCCTTTACTGTTACGAAGAGTAGTTTCGCGAAATCTCTTCTTAATGATAAAGATGCTCAGAATGTAACAGGCAGTTATAGTACGAAAAATGATGACTCTACGATATTAGTTAAAGTCGATAACTCGAAGCACTATGACCAGCCCAAGACAGATGAAGTGCCAAAGATGCCAACAGGCGAGGGAGGAGTTCAAGTGCAGAATACTAGCACTGGTACTTTACCTCAGACCTCTGATGGTATTAACACAGCACTACCAATTATTGGAGCAACATTGATTGTCGGATCTTTTGGTTTGTTAGTCACTAAGAAGAAATACGATCTTCTTTAGTAAAAAGGCAAAAAAAACAAAAAAATTATTTGTTTTTGAAGTCTAAACATTGAGATTAGTGATATGATTCTTAATGTAAGTTGTTTAACGTAAGTAAGTACTTACGAATATTATATTTCTCATTTGGGAGGAGAATACAATGAATTTTAATAAAAAATCTTTATTAGCTACTGCTGGCGTATTAGCTGGCGTAATGGCACCTGTTTCATCAGTATTTGCAGCTGGTGGATATGATTCTGCTGGAACATCAGCAGATAGTGGTCAAACTTTACCAGTTTTCACTTCGAACAGTCAAAATGCTAGTACTGGTACTGCTAAGGCTTGGTCAGTTGCATCTGTTGTTGTCAAGACAGGATTCTTGCAATTAAACCGGGTACCTAACCTTAACTTCATGAGTTCATTTGAAGGTGGAACGACTAACTTGTATGATAATACTCAAGGTGGTCCAGGTTCAGCTGGTCAGGATTACGATGGTAGTACTAATAACCCGGATGGATTCCTCGAAGTAATGGATTCACGTAAAAGTAGTGGTAACGGCGGTGGTAACGGCGGTGGCGTTAACGCTGCTAAAACTCCTATTGGTGGTTGGAAGTTACAAGTTTCATTAGGTGAATTTAAAAATGGTAATGGAACTGATGGTGGTGCTGGATCTGCTTGGGTTTTGAAGTTAAACCGTGGCGCAGCTGCACAAAAAGTTGTAGATACTGGCACACAGAGTTTCGTACCTGCTACTGGTTTTGTGGCTTCTAATGCTGCTCCAACAGGTTCAGGACCTACAGCAAGTCCTATTACAGTTGAATCAGGTACTGCTGGTAATGGTACTGCAGTTGATGTTTGGGTTGCAGCTGCTGGTACAGGTGCTGGAACGACTCAAGCTCTTTATCACACTGCTCAAACTGCAAGTTTGAAGATTCCGGCAGGAGTAGCTGATGGATCTTACTCAGCTCCAATTACTTGGACTTTAACTGCTAGTGTTTAATAGCTAATTAAAAGAATTTGATCAACGAAAGTTGGTCTTTTTTTGTGTTTTGATCATTTCCAGATATTACTGAATAAGCGAAATAATTTATATTATAAAACTGAATATAATGATAATATTAGTAGTTTTATTCAGTTCGGTTTTCCTTTTTTATGAAGTATGGTACTATTTGATAGTAAAATAGATAAAGGAAGATATAAATGAACAAAAGATTAATTTTAAGTGTTTCCGTAGCGGGCTTGATGTGCCCGTTGGCGTTGATGAATCGTGAAGTTAAAGCTGATACGGTTCCGGATAAAGTAGTGGGGGAAAGCCAAGAGAATTTGGCTCCCAAAGTTGATACCAAGGGAATATCAATTGGTAATTTTTCAACAGTGCTCTTGAAAAGTGGGACTTGGGGAACTACCAAATGGGATTATTTCCAAAACGGAAATGACTATATTTTGAGATTTCATGCTGGTACTTTACCAAAAGATCCGATTGTTAGCATGGCGGCTTATCCTATTTCTGTAAGTAGTATAACTAAGATACAGTTCGATCCTGGCGTTGTTGCGCCAGAAGACTCATCGAATTTATTTTGTAATCTAAACTGGTTAACAGAGATTGACGGATTAGAAAATTTAGATACTTCAAATACTACAAATATGTCAAAGATGTTTATGGGATGTGCGTCGTTATTTAGTTTTGATTTTAGTGAAATGAATACTTCCAATGTAACGGATATGAGTAGAATGTTTGAAGGTTGTAATTCGCTTTACGATCTTAATCTTGATAGCTTTGATACGTCAAAAGTAACCAATATGGAATCTATGTTCAAAGACAGTTTGTTACTAACTGATTTATCCTTAAAGAATTTTAATACGAGTCAAGTAACTAATTTTTCTAAGATGTTTTATAACTGTCCCAATCTCTCTAGTTTAGACCTAAGTAGTTTTAGTGTGCCTCAAGCCGATGATTTGAGTGATATGTTTTCGGGTTGTACAAATTTATCTAATATTAATTTAAGTGGGTTTGGCGAGACAAAATCTGCTGACCTGAGTAATATGTTTTTTGGATGTTCAAGTTTAGCTAGTCTTGATTTAAGTAAATTTAGTGCTCCGAAAGCAACTAACATGAGTAATATGTTTGGCAATTGCTCGAATTTATCTGACATCGATTTAAGTAATTTCCATACAGATCGAGCGGGTCACATGGAAAACATGTTTAATGGGTGTGCTAATTTAGCTTCACTCGATTTAAGCAGTTTTAATACCCGTCGAGTAACTAGTATGGACAGTATGTTTAAAGACTGTAGTAAATTGAAGCAAATAGATTTAAGCAGCTTTAATACGCTATATGTTAAATCGATGAGTCGCATGTTTTCTGGATGCAAATCGATATCTCAGTTGAATTTACAGAAATTTAATACAATGAATGTTCTTGAGATGAATCAGATGTTTTTCGATTGTACTTCTTTGACCAGCCTTGATTTAAGCAATTTCAAGACTCCAAAATTGAAACAAACGTGGGAGATGTTTAAAAACTGTTCATCGCTTAGAAGTTTGGATTTAAGTAATCTATATACAAAGGTGATTACCCAATATGGAATGGACAATATGTTTGATAATACACCCGACTTAAATCATTTAGTTTTAGGTCCTGGATTTTCTTTCAATAACAAGAATCTTTTGAAAGAAGTGCCAGCTAAAGGAACGAAAATACCTGGAACTAATAGAATTGTTAATACTTCAACCTGGGTTGCAACTAAAGGGTATCAACAAGGCTGGAAATATACCTCTTACGATTTATGTATCAATGTGTGGGGTGTTAGAGATCAAATTACCACCTATGATTGGGATAGCGATACAGATATCTCAGTTGAAGTTAGGGAAGTAACCCGGACAATCAATCTCCATCAAGTAGATAACATTGTAAACAGTATTAAGCAAACTGCTAAAATACAACGGACAGTTACAATTAACGCTGATGGCTCAAAGACATATAGCGAATGGTCTAAAGCACAATGGGACCAATATGATGTGCCAAAGGTTTTAGGTTGTGCAGCAACGCAAGACAGTGTTCAAACTCAAACTGTTGATGGTAGTACTGCAGATAGTACGATTGATATTTACTATGATTACGTCCAAACTACGGTTGAGATTCAATATTCAGCAGATGGCAGAACCGTTGGAACTCAGAAATATATGGGTTACCTGGGCGATGTGATTAATGTCCGTTATCGGGTTCCACGTGGTTATGAAATAATTGGAACACCGCCAACAACTATTACAGTTGACGGAAGTGAGAATCAAGTCATTACGATTAACGTCAAATTGCAAAAAAATTAGAATCAAAGGAAGCTGAACTCAGGAGATATAATTTGAAAAAAGATAGAAGTAGATTAGTGATTTTAAGTGCACCCTTAATATTGGGCTGTGGCTTAGGATTAGCTAGTCAAGAAGTAAAGGCTGATTCATCAGTAGATTCGCTCAATAGCGTTCAAAAATCTGCAAGTACTCTCGGGACTCGAAGTGAGACCATTATTAATAGCGGAGTATGGGGAACAAGTAAGTGGGAGTACGTCCAAAGTAACGGTCAGTACATCTTGCGTTTTCATGCTGGAAAGCTAGGAACTGGCGGAATTAGAAATATAGGCTTTAGTACCGATTATAATAAGCTAAATAAAATTCAATTTGACCCAGGAGTAGTTGCTGCAAGTGATTCGTCTTCGTTGTTTGCAGAACTTCGGCAGTTAACGCAAATTGAAGGCTTAAATAATTTGAACACTTCTAAAGTAACCAATATGAGTAATATGTTTGCACGTTGTTATTCGTTGAATAATTTAGATTTAAGTTCTTTTGACACGTCCCGTGTTACTGACATGAGTTCAATGTTTATAGGTTGTTACTGGTTATCGAGCTTAGACTTGCGATCTTTTGATACATCACGAGTGGTTGACATGAGTAATATGTTTAAGGCAATGAATTACTTGCATTCATTAAACATTAGTAGGTTTAACACTTCAAATGTTCAAAATATGTCTGGCATGTTTTACGGCTGCGGTGGTGTAGTAAATTTAGACGTTAGCAGTTTCGATACTTCTAAAGTAACCGATATGAGTTATATGTTTTATGGTTGCGGCAATATATATCAAACAACTATCGATCTTAAAAATTTCAATACATCCAAAGTCACAGATATGAGTTATATGTTTTCACATTGTTCCTACTTGACAGATTTAAATCTTAATAGTTTTGATACCTCCAATGTTACTAATATGATTTCCATGTTTTATAATTGTACAAGACTGAGAAATTTAGATATCACAAGTTTTGATACATCTAAAGTAACAAATATGTCTGGGTTATTTGCTATATGTAGTAGTTTAGTTAATTTAAACTTGAAAAACTTAAACACCTCTAAAGTTACTAATATGGGTTCAATGTTTGCAATGTGTAGTTCATTGACCGAGCTAGATTTGAGAAATTTTTCAACCTCTGAAGTAAGAGTCATGGAATCGATGTTTAATGGATGCTCTAATTTGTCGAAGATTGACGTCAGCAGTTTTGATACATCTAATTCAGGAAATATGGCTTCGATGTTTAGCAAGTGCTCTTCCCTAAAAGAATTAAATTTGAGTAATTTTGATACCTCAAGAGTAGTTACTACAGGTGAAATGTTTGGAAATTGTACTAATTTGGAGTCACTTGATATTAGGAATTTTACCATCAATGGAAGAGCACAAATGTTTAATTATTCGGTGTTTTTTAAAGTAAATAAATTGAAGCATTTGGTCTTAGGTTCTAGCTTTATTTTCGTTGGTTATGATCCATCCCAATATCCTTCTAAACAACTTTCTGTTCCCGAACCAGGAGCTAAAATTCCAGGAACCGATCGAGTTGTTGCTTCTTCCAATTGGGTTGCTACTAGTGGTTATCAGCAAGGAACCAAGTATTCTGCTAAAGAAATGATGACTTTATATCGCAATCAGGTCACTACATATGAATGGGATTCAAAACCAGATGATTCGATTGAAACTAAAGAAGTAACTCGCACGATTAATCTTCACTATGCTGATGATTCATTAAAGAGTATTAAGCAAACTGCTAAAGTTCAGCGGTTGGTGACAACTAACGCTGATGGCTCAAAGACATATGGTGAATGGTCTAAAGCACAATGGGACCAATATGATGTCCCAAAAGTTTTAGGTTGTGCAGCAACGCAAGATAGTGTTCCTGCTCAAACTGTTGATGGTGAGATATCAGATAGCACAGTTGACATATATTACGATTATGTTGAACAAACTGTTATGGTTCAATACGTTTCTGGCAATGAAGTGGTCGGAACCCAGAAATACATGGGATATCTTGATGACGTTATTACTCCACGTTATCGAGTTCCACGTGGGTACGAAATAATTGGGACACCGCCAACAACAATTACAGTTGATGGAAGTGAGAATCAAGTCATTACGATTAACGTCAAATTGAAAAACTCTTAAGATTGCTTATTCGATGCTCATCTGTTTAGTTCGTTAAACTGATGAGTGTTTTTTGTTCATAGTTAAAATCTTCCAAAGAATCAAACTTTTTTTTTCCATTATTAATTCTCCTTCATTTTTTCCTGTGCTATGATATGGGAAGTTAAAAATTCGGAGGTCTTTGTGTTGTTAAAAATACAAGCAAATAATAAATTCAAAAAAATGATCATATCGATCTTAATGCTCCTAGTGACAACAGGTGCTGCTTTGAGCGCACCGTTTAATCAAGCTGTGGTTAATGCTGCCAATCCAACATCAGCTGATTTTGTTGTTGAACCATATTTTGAACAGAATGCGTCTGCGGGAGCTGATAAGGACGCTCATCCTGATAATTTATGGTTTAACAATGTTAAACCGGGTTCCGAGGTGCAGGCAACAATTTTAATTACTAATAAGTCCAAAACACCACGAACTTTTAAGATTTCCGCTTATACGGCGTCAACTAATATAACTGGCGGATTAGCTTATGATGTGGTAAAACCACAAATGGATTCCAGTCAAAAAGTTAATTTCAGATCTTTATTTAAAAACAATGATGTTAATGTTAAGGTGCCAGGTGCAGAAACTAACCAGGGACAAGTTGCGGTTTCTTTAGTAGCGAAAATTCCTGAAGGTGATTACAAAGGAACGGTAATGGGTGGTTTCAATGTTTTTGCTTTCGATCCAACTGAAAAGCAAAAAAGAAGCAAACCTCAATCATTAATAAATTTGCTTATGTAATTCCAGTTATCTTTAATATTAATTCAACAGTTTATGATGAAACCAGCGCTAAACAAGCTTTGAAACTTGGTAATGTAGTTCCTAAGGTTAAATTTATTGGGCGTGATACAGAAGGTAACGTCAATGTTAATATTCACAACACCAAGCCGGGGCTGATCTCTAATTTCAGAACCAATGTCGTGATTACAAAGAAGGGTAGTAATAAAGTAGAGGCAACTTCTGATACTGAAGGAAACCAAATGGCGCCCAATTCAATTTGGAATTATCCAGTTAAGTGGGGGAATTCGAGGATGGACGCAGGAACTTATCATCTTACAGCTAAGATTAAAGTTGATGGTCGTGCACCAGGTAAAGATACTACCCCTGTGTCTAAGAAGTATGATTTTAAGATGGAGAAAGATTTTACCATTACGAGCGCTCAATCAGCTCAGTTAAATCGCCAGATGGGCATTAAACCAAATTACACTTGGCTTTGGATTACTTTGGGAGTTCTTGGAGTACTTCTTTTGATCTTAGCAGTTTGGTATTTAGCTCGGCGCACTAAAAAGAAAAATTCTGTTTAACAATGGATTTCCTGAGTTTAGCTGACGCTGAATTCAGGTTTTTTCTTAAAGAGAGGGAAATGAATAATGGAATGTCCTAATTGTGGAAAGATAATTCCCAAGGAAAGTTCTGCCTGCCCCTTCTGTCTCTTCTCGCTTAAAGAATGGAAGTCGGGCAAGATCATGTTCAATGATCGAGGTGAAGCAATTCCTAAATATGTGCCTGACGCTGAACAGTCGCCTCAGGTGCCGGAAATAGAAGAGCCTCCAGTTAGTGAGCATTCTTTTCCACGTCGAGGTAATAACAGTCCAAAGAATCACGTAGCACAGCCCGAGCCGCCGCAAGAGGCTCCCGTGGTGCCGAAGATTGAAAGTCCGACTCCGCCAAAGGCAATTCAGAACACGCCTTCACAGACGGGGCATGTTGCTCGAGCTGATCGAATTCAAGAAGCAGCGGCTAGCAAGAGAAATTCAAATGCGCAGAATTTTAGTACGCCAACTGAGAATTATTCTGCTGATGAAGGTCCCGTTGATGATATAACAAATGTCAGTTTTGAAGAAGTTCCTAAGAAGAAGCACAAGGTTGCACGCTTTATTGTTACTGTGATTTTTGCTTTATTGCTGGTTTTGCTGGCAATTTTTGCTTTTAGATTTTTCCAAGGAGCATCGCTTGGCGGTAAAGAAGTGGATGTCAGTGAGCTGCAGGACACCAAGGTGAAATTCGTTAGGGGCGTGGATCAGAAGACGGCACTTAACACGCCGAAGAAATTGACGCTGACTTTTAACGGTTCATATCAGAAATCGATTCCGGTGCAGAATCTGGTGGTTCTTGCTGATGGTAAGCCAGTCGAGTTCAAGACTGACGAGAAGCAAGTGGAATTCAGCAAGCACGAATACAAATTGACGGGCGAAGTTTCGGGTTTGGAGAAGTTTGAGAATAATTTTTCGGTGCGGATTATGAGCGATCAGAAGAATATTTTGTATCAAAGCTCGACTACTAAGCTGACTTTTCCATTTGATTTGGCCGGGACTGCTTGGAAGGTAAAGTATCGAAGCGACGTCAAGAGTCCTGGCAAGACTTTGTCGATTTATTTCTTGAACGATCGGACTTATGAGGAGACGATTGAGACCGAATCTGTTAAGTACGCCGATACGAATAATGTGAAGAAGTGGGAGCATGGTGCGGTTACGGGCACGATTGTTCAGGGCACGTCGGACGACGGCAGTATTCGTTATTTGACCAATCCGCAATCGTTTGTCGAGACGCAGTACCTTTCTAGCTATAAGAAGGGCAAGGAGCCAATTACGCGTCTCAAGTATCAATCGGGTCAGGTGCCGGAAGATTTGAACGACTATCGGCACGAGATTCGTTTGAAGAATGATCGGCTGTACTTCTTTTTGCCAGGAGCAAATGAGAATCTCAAGACTCAGGTTTTCCTTTTTGAAGAGATTAGGCCGCGCGACGTAGAGGCTTTCTCCAAGATTAATGACAAGCCGCAGATCAAGCAAGCGGGATTAACTTCAAACCCTGCGGTGGCAAGCGATATTCGGCGCCGGATTTTGCAGAAATTTATTGACCAGCTTAACTATACGCCGACTGATGAGAATCTGCCGCACTTTAATACGATCTTTTATGATTCGCCAAACGGAGAGCAGACGACCGGCTTAATTACGTATTTCAATGAGGGCAAAGATAATAATTTGATGAAATTTATTCTTTACCGCAACGGTCGACTGAATGTTTATCCGTTGAATTCCGGCTTTGAGGTGCCCAAGGCTTACACGTTAAATATTTATAAAGATATCAAGAGTGATAACTATAAAAAGTTACCTGATTTTAAAAAGTAATCTTTTAGAAAGTGTTGTTGAATTTGGATTCGAATGAAATGAACAGGCATCATTATCGCCGTGAGAATAATTCCAAGCCATCCAAAAAGCGCTCAAAAGATTTAGCGCAGAATCCACTTAGCCCCAAAGTTTATGTTCCGTTGCTGATTTTCGGGATTTTGGTAGTGATTTATGCGTTTTGGAATCCTTTCAGTGCGCCTGCGTTAACGCTTGGTGGCAAAGAGGCAAAATTAGCAGACTTTAATCATTTAAAGGTTACTGTTGTGGCTGATGGCAGCGAGCCTGCCAAATCTGGTGCGCGCAAGGTCAAAATTGCTTTTTCCGGTGCGCAAGCCAAAGAACCCATCTCGGTGAAAGATAATTTGATGATTATCAGCAATCACGGGGTGCTAAATTTTAAAACGAACGACAAGTACGTTGATCTGAGCACGGGCAAGGACACGATTTCAGGTCTTGTGTACGGAGTGAAGCTGCCGACCGATCACATTGCGGTTCAAGTTTTCTCTGACCAGCAAAAGCTTCTTAAGCAGACGCCTTTTCAGCCGGTGACTTTTCCTTTAGAGATTAAGAATCTCTATTTACAAGGTGCGATACAGAAGTCTGCGGATCAGCCGAAGATAGAGGTCGGGATTTATCTGAAGAACAACAATCGTTACGAGGACAACGCTTTGTGGGATCAAGTCGATGAAAAGTCGAAGCAGAATCAAAATGTGCTGAACGTTTCGAATGGCGGCATTGAGACGACGATCAAGAACACTTCGATTCGCTACAAGTTGACGCCTGACGAGGTGATTCAGACGACTTTTTACACGACGTCGACGAAGAAGTCGCAAGTCGTGACCGAGCTTAAGCGTTACGTTGACGGTGAGCCGATTCCAAAGAAGCTGCGGTTCACCTGGGAGATCGAGTTTAAGGATCAGAAGTATTCGCTGATTTATCAAGACGACACGGGCAAGATGCAAAAGGCAGCTTTGAAAGAGGCGAAGACTGGCAATTTTGAGACTTTTGCTAAGGCGCGCGAGATTCCCGATCCAGCTCCGCCGACCACGACGGTCAAGCAGCCGGATTCAGCTGCGAGCACTAGTTCGTCGTCTGCCGCCTCAAGTTCAGCGCCGACAACGAGCACTTTGCAGTCGACGGCGAGTACGGAAGTTCAGCACCGTGTGTTGGCGCTTTTGATCAAGCATTGGCCGACGCCGCTCAATCAGAGTCAGACGAAGCTTTTCACTCTGACCTCAAACAACACCGGCGGCAATTACACCGGCGTGATCACTTACACGTACACGACCAATAATCAGATTAATCGCATCGACGTTATGAACTACGATTTAAAGAACGACGGCGCAATCACCTATAAGTCGATTTCGCAGTATTCGCCGAGTGATTTTACGGGCAACATCTTTTCTGATGTTACAAACGATATGTTGAATAATTATTTTAGCGAATGAGTGCAATTTAATTGCGCTTTTTTTGTTATTTTTGCGTAATTTATAGATAGGCGGGATTTAAGTGAGGAAGGAGGAATGCTCACAAGAGAACTTGATTTCGCCGGAATAAAACTGAAGGAGAACTTATGACAAGAAGATTTATTACGCCGTCGAACGATCTGGTGTTTAAGAAGACGTTCACTGATGCCGAAAATACTCACATTTTGATTCATTTAATTGAAGATTTTACAGGACTCGTTGTTACAGATATTCATATCGACCACCCATACAACTTCAATAACTTGGAGGAATTCAAGACAAACGAGCGCCTGGAATACACAGCCGTAGATATTTATGCCAAATTACAAGACGGAACGGGAGTAATTATTGAATTACAGGTGGCAAAAGAGTTACAATTAGCGGAGAGAAATTTATATTATTTTGCCAAGAAATATGCCGACAACTACTCGTCGAAGAAAAACATCACGATTGAAAAGGACAAGTACAGTTCTTTGAGACCAGTGTATCAGATCATAATTTTGTATGAGAATTATTTTGACGATGATCTGCCGATCCACACGTTTAGGTATCGGTGTGATGAGACGGGAGAGAAGTTGTTGGACTCTCGGGGACAAGAAGACTCGATGATCATATTTTTGGAATTACACAAGCCACTGGACAAATTAAGTGAGTTGTTAAGGGATTGGTTTTTGTATTTTCTAGCGAGGGAATTGAGTAAGGAAGCGCCGAAGTACATTGTGGATGCGCAGAAAGTTTCCGAGTATGTGAACTTAAAGAAGGAGGAGCGAGCAGTGTTAATTGACATAGAGAAGAGGCGTGCGGATTCTGATACTTTTATAGCACGCGTTAAGTTGAATACTCGAGCAGAGACTCAAGCGGAGGAACGCAAGAAGTTCGAGGTTGAATCTAAAAGAAAAAATCAAGAACGAGCCCGCAAAATGCTGGCAAAAGGCTATGACCTGGAGGATATCAGCGAGATCACGGACTTGAGTGTTTCAGAGATTGAAAAGTTGAGATAAGAATTGCGGGCAGCGATAAGCTGCTCGTTTTTGGAATAGGAGGAGCGAGCAGTGTTAATTGACATAGAGAAGAGGCGTGCTGATTCTGATACTTTTATAGCACGTGTTAAGTTGAATACTCGAGCAGAAACTCAGGCGGAGGAACGCAAGAAGTTCGAGGTTGAGTTGAAAGAAGTGAAATCAGACACTCAAGCAGAAACTCAGGCGGAAGAACGCAAGAAGTTCGAGGAGCGAATGCGAGAGAAGGCCCGCAAGATGTTGTCGAAAGGCTACGACCTGGAGGACATCAGCGAGATTACGGACTTGAGTATTTCGGAGATTGAAAAGTTGAGATGATTCCCATGTCTCTGAGCTTGTGCACCCTTTTGGGGGTGCTTTTTTTGAAAGTGAGATTGAATGACCAGCGGACTTAATCGGTTTGTAACAGTGATGTAACACTCGATTTGTTATACTTATTTCGATAAAAAATTCGAGGAAGCCATGCAACTAAAAAAAATATTTATTTCAGTAATAGCATTTGGTACAGTTTCAGCAATGGGAGTAAGTCCTGTTAGTGCTGATACTGTCTCTGAGAAGAACTCTCAGATTGAAATCAAGAAAATTGAATCAAACTCTTTACTTAAGCAGATCAGCGATGCGCAAAATCAGGTTGCGAAACTTAATAACCAAGTTTCCGACAAAGTCGTTGCCATTAATGATGCACAGTCTAAGATCAAAGATACAAATAGTCAGATCGACTCCTTAGGTAAGCAGATTGACGTTAAAAAAGTTGAAATCGATAAAAGAAAAGATAATCTAAAAGATCAAGTTCGTTCGTTACAGGCAGCTAGTAATAACTCGGTTACGGGCAACACTTTTCTAGATTTTATCTTAGGCAGTAGTGATTTATCTGATTTAATCGGTCGTGCTTTTACCGTTAACAAGCTAAACTCAGCAAGCCAAGGTACGCTTCGCTCAGTTCAGAAAGCTACGCGCGAACTAGATGATTTAAAGAGTCAAAAATCAAGCAAAAAAGAAGAATTAGTTGCGACTAAGAATCAGTTAGAATCTGATCGAGACCAGTTGGTAACATTGAAGGAACAAGCACAGTCAAGTTCTGACAGCTTGTCAACTCAATTGGAAGCTCACAAAGACGAAATCAGTCAGTTACAGAGTGAATTGAGTAATGCAATTGCTGCAGCTAGTGCTGAACAAGAGGCAAAAGCTAAAGAAGCAGAACAAGCAACTGCTAGTGCTGCTAATTCTAGTGATGCAATTGCTGTTAACGCTTCTTATAATGGTGGATCTCAAGGTTCTTCTAACAATTACGCAGGAGTTTCTGTTCAAAGCGGAAGTGTTGGAGGAGTGAGCAATTCTAACCGCCCTGCAGCAACAGGTGTTGTAGGACTTGCAGCTCAATATCTTGGCGTTCCTTACGTTTGGGGTGGTACCACTCCTGCAGGATTTGACTGTTCAGGTCTAGTACAATATGTATTTAGACAAGCAGGCGTTAGCTTACCAAGAACTACTTATGCTCAGGTTAACTGTGGAACAGCAGTACCGATGAGTCAGATTCAGCCTGGCGACCTCTTATTCTGGGGTAGCGGCAGTAATTGCTATCACGTCGCAATTTATGCTGGTGGCGGACAGTATATCCATGCTCCAGCACCAGGACAATCAGTAACATATGGAAGTATGGCTTACTTCACACCAACTTGTGCACGACGCATTTAATTTGAGAAGTCTCGTTTGAGGCTTTTTTTGTTAGAAGGAGAAATATGAAAATTACTTATTTTGGT